>JAZRTJ010000054.1:0-16409 GCA_045651925.1 Candidatus Spyradenecus sp.
GGGGAACGAGACTGGAAATCGTGGCAATAAGCGATAAAAAATGCTGGATTGCTTCGGATTCTCTTAAACCCCGATATGTGGAAGAAATCTATGAGATCGATCTTCGGAAGGCTCTGCCAAGGAGCCCCGATTTTCTTCCGCAAGAGCCGCTCCATCAGTTTTTCAAAGACTGCGAACTTCGCTTTCACCGTCCCGGGAACCGGGTTTCCTATTCGGTTTCGGACGACGGAGAAACGTTGATTCTTACTCCTCACAAGCCCGGAAAGAAACCGGAAGATTTTCCCGTAAAAGAATTCGTTTACAAAGATTCTTCCGAAGAGACTGAGAGCAAAGCACGTTCAGGCTCATCAGAAAACCGGGAAAACCCGAAAGCAGAGTCTCATCCACTAAGAAGGAAGCACGCCCCTGAAGGCTTGTCCCTGGAAGACACGAAAAAACTAAATTTTCTTTGGGACAATTTAAGCACGGAAACATTAAAAGGAATTGAGAAGCTTTCTCCTCAGGAAATTCTTTCGAAGTATTCCGGATATTTGTATTTCAACAAGACGTGGAGTGTTGACGAATCGGAAATTGCTCAGGTCCGTGAACGAATAAAATCAAAAAATTGGCATATTCATGAGCGAGGAACGATTCCTTCAGAATATCGCAAAAGTAAACAAACCTGCGCATGGGCACTTTCATGCCTTCGCCGCTTACACTCATATGCAGTCGGAACGATTGACGGAAAGCAAGTCGGACCTCCGGATGTGTGCATTGAAGATGAGTCTTTTTTCTACATGTGGTTGAAGGAACGGCCAGAGCAAGGGGAGATAATCGAAAAGAAAACGTTCAAGCTCTACTCGTGGACGTTTGAGAAGGAAATGCCTTTTAATCCGCTCCCGAAGAATGGAAGTGACTGCTGATAGATCCCTCTAGAAATTCGTTTCTGAAGGAGGCATTACGAAAAGAGCGTCTCAGGTGTTCCGAAGTGTTCTTTTGGTAGAATTCTGAACATTTCCCAAGGAAGAAAAACGCGCCACCATGCAGATTGGTCGTACAATGAAGAGGATTCGAGCAAGCAATGTACACCCTCCGTGCAATCCCGGTAGCGGATTCCCCTAAAAAATACTTCGCTTGGCCTCCTCCGATCAGGAAAATCCCCAAAGGCGAAAAATACCCTTGGGAGAAAATGAAAGATACAGCGCGTGAATGCCCAAGCGAAGCTGAAGAAAGAAAATTCATTTGGGAGCATGTCAGACCATTGACGGCAAAACTACCTCAGCGAGTTCCTCCGATGAAGCTGAAAGGGCTTCAACCCGGGTCCTCCGGAGAGGAGGTCGTTTGGGCATTAGCGACGCAAAACAGTTATGACGCCCGCCAAATGCCGGACGCCTACGTGGAAGACGAAAACTATTTGACAAATCCCAGAAAACAGATATGTATTGCGTCTCCAAATGTATAAACCAAAGAAATATGAAATGAAAACAACTCCCCCCATTAAAAAACAGCACGGACGTTACTTGCCGTGGGCGGCAGGAAGCGCCGCATTCATCGGACTCGCCGGGACGCTCTGGGCGCTCTCCGAAGTCTTAGAAAACGACTCCGACGGCGACGGATGGACCGATACCGAAGAAATTGTCGCGGGAACCAATCCCGCCGACGAAGCCGATCCTTGGGATTCCGACGGCGACGGCATTGCCGATTATCTTGAATTTAGCGATGACACCGACCCGCTCGACCCGAATGATCCGCCGCGAATCCGAAAGAGCCCGCTCGCTTACAGCGTCGCCGCCGTAAGCGACGAAACAGAAAACATCTCGCTTCCGTCTCTGAAATCGGGGTCACAACAAAACATGTACCACAACACGGCGTGGTTCGGAAAACGTTTGAACTACACCTTCTTCAGACCAACAGCAGATTCGAAATGGAAAGCCATCAACGGTAACGAAATCGAATACTGGTCCACGGGGTATTATGACTTACTCGCCCGAAACGGCAGCTCCGGCATCGCCATTACCGTAGAGAATGTTCCCGCCGGGAAGTACACGCTCAAATGGAAACATATGCAACGCCCGGACGGCGGGAGTACCGGCTACACGGTAAGCGTTTCCGGTGCGGCAACGGTCTCGAATCGCTTCACGGCTCCGAAGTCTAATTCGGAAGGCGAAGTCCACGAAGCATCCCTGACGTTTGAAGTAAGCAAACGCGGCACGCTCATCCTTTCGTTTGACGCAGGCAGTTCCGGAACGAGCGGTCCGCTGATCGGTAGCATTGCGCTCCTCGAAGCCCTCGGAGTGATTAAAGTCGATTGGAATGCGGATATCGGCGGACAGGAATTCGCGGTGACGCAGGACAGCGGAGCGGCGTTTACGGGGAGTGACTGGGAAAGCTCACGAGACCGCCAAGCGAATCCGGTCGCGTTTCAAAGCGGATCGAATCTGAAGCTGATTCCTACATTCAACAATCCGGCGAGCTCTCCACCGACGGCAATTCGAGCGCAAGTTAGTTTAGGAGATTCGACAAAGACCTACACGCTTCCATGGTCTGAACGCGGGAAAGGCTTTTCGGTTCCCGCTCCGATTCCTGCGGGAACGGTCGGTTATTTCGAAAATGTGCAAGTCTCTTGGTCTGTCAGCTACGATTCCGAAACGTGGAAAGACGCCGGCTCCAGCACCCACGAAATCTATTTCACGCGAGGCACGCCACAGGCAGGACTTGCACAGGAAACGTTGTTTTGGGTTGCCTGCTCCTCTTGCCACGGCAAAAGCACGGATGCGGATATTATCGACGGAATTTGGAGCAAGTTTTCCACCGGCTCCGGCCCCGCCAACCTCTGCCGCCGCGACGGAACCCCGATGAAATACTGGGGCGAAAAAATTGGTCTAATGCTTGCAAACGGTGAGGACACCGCAGGGACTAGTGCTCTAATAAAATGGGGAGATGGACAGTGTGGAGCATGGGCAAGATTTTTTGCTGATGCAACAAGGCTCAATTCAATTCAAAGCACTTTTATTGTCATACACCCACTCCTCAGCAATGAGGTAATGTTGATAAATGAATATCATTTCGAGACTACCATCCTCAATGGTTTTTACTCTCATAGGGCATCACTGTTACTCATTCCAATCCACTCGCTATCCTCATTGAGCTCTACACTACAGTATTGTGGAAACGGGCTTGCCATTGACTATAGCTACGTCGACAAAAACAAAAGTATGCACAATCGTCATGGCATTGCAGGACAAAACAACCAAGATCCATTTTCTATCTTTAGCGATCATGCAATCGTTAAAATCGGCGATAATTTTTATGACCCTTCATATGGATTAAAAGCATCGACGGAACTAGAATGGGAATCTGCTTCATTAGCCGGATTTGCTTTAACACCACAAATAGGGCTTGGAGTTGTAGAGATTTCGTGCAGGCAAAGGCCTCATCAAAAAAGACAAACTTCTTTTGAATACACAAATGAATAATAAAACAATCGTTGCTACATTTGCTTTTTGCGTACTCGCGATAAGTTTAAGCGGAAGCGCAACGGACATCTTCCGGGATCCCGGGATGTTCGATCAGGCTTATTTTAGCGTATCAACGAATCCCGAAGGAAATTTATCCGTAAAGATAGCTCCCCACTGGGCTTTTAGACGGACCTCCGGAACGAAGGTTCTACTTTTTGATTTTGAGCATAATTCCAAATCCGGAAAGTGGTTTCTCGTTTCGGACGGACTTCGGGAGGAATTCGTAAAACCTGCCTCGCCCGGATATTACGAAAACTGGTTCGCGGAAGCGATTCGCAAACGCAACGAAATCCGTGCCGCTCGCGGAGAAACCTTAATTGACGGTAAGCTCAAAATACGTCCACGCGAAGAAATTGAGCAAAGAGAAGCTGAGCTTGCCCTAAAACGGAAAGCGCTTTTAGAGACACAGGGGAAAGAGCAGACTCCCGGGTCGGGCTCTCCGACGAATGCCGGAGAGCAGGAATATTCACCCCCGCCGCGATCGCACTACCGGCAGATTACCTGGATTCTCCCGCTTGCAGTGATTTTTGCCTGTTCCGTCGGGATTTTCCTGTGGCTGAAGCGCCGCCTCTCGGGGAAAAAGCAGGATAGGACGTGAAGAGATTTTTCAATTTTTACCGAAAGCCTAAGGAGAGCTACGATGTTGGGTACATGGAAGATTAATCAAATGAAAGTATTATTGTTTTGCGTTCTGACAGCGATCTTTTCGTGCATTCGCCTCGAAAGAAAATCCGGCGGCATCACACGATTCACCTTTCAAATTCCCGCTCAACAGCATTCAGTGTAAAGGGGACAAGCCTATCGTTGTCGATAGCGCGAGCTCCGGAAAGCGTAAAATCTCGATTGTTGAAATTTATAAGCAGGGATATACGCCGGAGAGCGAGCATCTGCGAGTCCGCGGAACAATGTATGCATACTCCGCCCCGTTCTATCTTGAATTAGATGCAGATGGAACCATCTCACGAACCGACGTGATGTGGGGAACGAGACTGGAAATCGTGGCAATAAGCGATAAAAAATGCTGGATTGCTTCGGATTCTCTTAAACCCCGATATGTGGAAGAAATCTATGAGATCGATCTTCGGAAGGCTCTGCCAAGAAGCCCCAAATTGCTTCCGCAAGAGCCGCTCCACCAGTTTTTCAAAGACTGCGAACTTCGCTTTCACCGTCCCGGAAACCGGGTCTCTTATTCGGTTTCGGAGGACGGAGAAACGCTGATTCTCACGCCGCACAAACCCGGAAAGCAACCGGAGGATTTCCCCGTAAAAGAGTTCGTTTACAAAGTTTCGCCCGAACAAGCAGAGAGCGAGATGCGTTCAAACTCGTCGGAACGTCGGGAAAGCCCGGAAGCTCCCGCGTCCAAACCGGAATCAAGAGCTTACAATGTTGCCGGAAGCATTTTGGGGCTAATCGCAATCCTTGCCACACTCTTCATTTGGCACAAAATTCGTTCTCGCGAAAAAAGTAACAACTCCTGAATTCACAAATTGCACGAATTCGGATTGCTTTTCAGGAAGGCGAACAAAAAACACCGGCACTTCCGTGCCGGTGTTTTTTTGAGGCCATGAGAATTATGCGAGGCGTTTGCGCCAGGCGGCAATTTGCGATTTAACCTGCTTCGGGCCGGGCATACCGACGCGTTCCCGCGAAGCCATTGCCGTTTTCAAATCGAAGACGTTCACCCAGTCTTCGCCGAGCTTCGGGTGAATCTTTTTCACCTTTTCGAACGGAAGTGCATTCAGCGGCACCCCTTCCTTTTCGGCGAGAGCGACCAAGTGTCCGACGACGTGGTGCGCTTCACGGAACGGCACCCCCGCACGCACGAGATAGTCGGCAACGTCCGTCGCGAGCAAAAGCGGATCGGAAACGGCGGCCGCACAGCGGTCGGCACGCATCGATGCGCCGGCGAGCGTTTCCCGTAGTACATCGAGCGAAATCATCACCGTATCAAACGAATCAAACACCGGCGGCTTGTCTTCCTGCAAGTCGCGATTGTAGGTCAGCGGCAAGCCCTTAACCATCGTAACAAGGGCAACGAGATTACCGTGCAGGCGTGCAGATTTTCCGCGAAGCAGTTCGAGCGAATCCGGATTCTTTTTCTGCGGCATGAGTGACGAGCCGGTCGTAAAGGTGTCGGGAAGCGCGACAAAGCCGAATTCGGAAGAATTCCACAAAATCAGGTCTTCCGCGATGCGCGAAAAGTGCACGCCGCAGAGCGCACAGGCCGACGCGAATTCGATGAACGTATCGCGATCGGAAACAGCATCCATGCTGTTGCGCGTGATGCGGGCATTCCCGCGATCATCGACGAAATCCATTTCGAGCGCAGAAAACTCGCGATCAATCGGCAGGGTCGTTCCCGCAATAGCGCCCGAGCCGAGCGGCGACCAATTCGCATGGTCAAACACGGCGGCAAAGCGCTCGCGGTCGCGCGAGAACATTTCGACGTAGGCGAGCAAATGGTGAGCGACGGAAACCGGCTGCGCGCGTTGGAGGTGCGTAAATCCGGGAATGTAAACCGTCTGATTGCTTTCGGCGACGTCGAGCAAAGTGCTGATCAACGCGCCGAGCTTTTCGAAAATCTTCGCAGATGCATCCTTGAAAAACAGACGCATATCGGTTGCCACCTGGTCGTTGCGGGAGCGGGCAGTGTGGAGCTTGGCGGCCGCGGGAACGCGTTTCGTCAGCGCCTGTTCAATGTTCATGTGCACGTCTTCAAGTGCAATATTCCACTCGAATTTTCCGGCTTCGATTTCCTTCAAAATAGCCTCGAGCCCGCGTACAATGTCGTTGCACTCCTTCTTCGAAATAATGCCGACGTGGGCAAGCATCTTCGCCTGCGCCTTGCTTCCGGCAATGTCAAACGGAGCGAGGCGTGCGTCAAACGAAACGCTTTCGCTGAATTTGAGCATCAGCTCGGCGGGCCCTTGCGAGAAGCGTCCGCCCCAGGTTGCCTGCTCTTTGCGAGCGGCCGGTTTTTTCGTTGTCGAAGATTTTTTTGCCATGGCGTGAGAGCTTAAGAATTAAAAATTGAAGGTTAAAGATTAAAGAAAGGCGGAAACTCTTGAAAATAATTACCGTTAGCCGCCGGCAAGGAATCGGGAGCCGACGGCCAACGGTCTTTTAAAATTCCGGTTTACAGTCCGGCAGGGATGCGACCGGAGAAATCGTGCGCGCTTTCAAAGGCATGCGCGGCGGCCAGCACTTCGCCGTCCGCGAGAGCTTTCCCGATGAGCTGAAGCCCGATCGGCATGCCGGCGGCATCGAATCCGCACGGGAGCGACACGGCAGGCAGCCCGGTAAGATTCGCGGGAACGGTACAGATGTCGCCGAGATACATTTTGAGCGGATCGGCCGTTTTCCCGCCCTGCGAAAACGCAGTCTCGGGAGTTGTCGGCGAAAGGATCAGATCGACGTCCGCAAAGGCCTTTTCAAATTCACTGCGAATGAGCGAGCGCAGTTTTTGGGCGCGCAGGTAATATGCGTCGTAATAGCCGGCGGAAAGGACGTAGGTGCCGAGCAGGATGCGGCGCTTAACTTCTTCGCCGAAACCTTCGCCGCGGCTTTTCGCAAAGATGTCGATAGCATCGGTTGCGCGGGCGCTACGGTGCGTGTAGCGGATGCCGTCAAAGCGTGCGAGATTGGACGATGCTTCCGCCGTTGCGATGATGTAATAGGTCGGAATGGCAAGCTCGATCGACGGAAGCGAGATTTCGCGGATTTCGCAACCTTGCGCTTCGTACCACGCGGCGGCCTTTTTCACGGCTTCGTCGATAACGGAATCCCCGCCGAAAAACTCTTTCGGCAGACCGATTTTGAGCTTCTTCGCGGGAGCGGAAAGCTGCGGGAGGGTCGGCGTACGTGCGCCCGGAAGAGCCGTCGAGTCGTGCGCGCAGGGCGATGCGAGCACATCGTAAAGAGCAGCAACATCGGCAACGCTACGTGCCATCGGGCCAACCTGTTCAAGCGAAGACGCAAATGCAACCGCACCGTAGCGGGAAACGGTTCCGTAGGTCGGTTTGAAGCCGACAATCCCACAGAAGCTCGCCGGTTGGCGAATCGATCCGCCGGTATCGGAACCGAGCGCAAGCGGCGTCATCCCCGCTGCGACGGCGGCCGCGGAACCGCCGGAAGAACCGCCGGGAACGCAGTCGGTATTCCACGGGTTCGCGGTCTTGGCGAAGGCGGAGTTTTCCGTCGAAGACCCCATCGCAAATTCGTCCATATTGAGACGGCCGAACACGACGGCGCCGGATTTTTTCAAATTGGCGATGACGGTGGCATCGTAGGGAGAAACGAAGTTCTCGAGCATTTTCGATGCACAGGAGCAAGGCTGGCCCGCCACGGCGATATTGTCCTTGATGGCAACGGGAATGCCGTCGAGTGCCCCGAGAGTCGCTCCCGCCGCGCGACGTGCATCTGCGGCATCAGCCTGAGCAAGCGCATCGGCTTCATCGACGGAAAGGAAAGCTCGGATTTTACCGTCGACGGCGCGGATGCCGTCGAGTTGTGCCTGCATGAGTTCCCGTGCGGAGATTTTCTTTTCCGCGAGAAGCGCCGCAAGTTCGGTTGCCGTTTTAAAATTCACTTCGTTCATAAAAAAAGGTACTGGATGAAAGCGCAGTGATCGCGAAACTTATTCCCCGTCATCTACGACTCGGGGGACAACGATTTGGTCTTCGCGGGCAGCCGGTGCGTTTTTGAGGAGCGCTTCGACGGGAAGCGTTTCTGCCGGAACATCGTCGCGAAGCACATTGTAAACCGGGAACGCGTGGGCACAGGGTTCGAGCCCGGAAACATCCACGGCGTTGAGTTTTTCGAAAAAGCCGAGAATGGTTTGGAATTCTCCGGCAAATTTTTGCTTTTCTGCGTCGGACAGCTCAATGCGGGCAAGCGCCGAAACGTGGTTAAGATCGATTTGAGAATCGTTCATAAAGGGCTTTATTTGATTTTGAAAACGAGTTTCACATAAAACGTGGAATCCAAGTGGCGGTTGCCGACGGCGACGATGCTGTTGTAAACATTGCTCATTCCGATGCGGATGCCGACCTTATCTTCGTAATAGGCGGTTTCGAAGTAGGATTCGTGGGAAATAACATAGTCTCCGCTAGGATTATCGAGCGAAGGGCCGTAATTGATTTTATTAACAAGCTTCCCGAAATCCGCACTGTAGCGGTGGTTCACTTCGAAGTCGCCGGTCGGCGTGCTGACGTCCTCAATTCCGGCATCTTCCTCGTAGCTTTCGTAACGGAAACCGGCACCGCAACGGATATTCAGCGTCCAGTTATCCCGGTCGATAATGCCGTAGCCGAGACCGAGCGCGGAAGTCGTAAAAAAGTTCTGCTTGGCGATTTTATCGTAGCCGTTATCGGTGCGCCCGTACCATTGGAGCGGGGCGTAAAATTTGTCTTCGTAGTCGGCAATGAGGTGGAGATTGTCCTGAGAACGGTCGCCGTTCGTCTCGCTGTAATTGAAATTGGCGGCCAAGTGGAGCTTGTCGAATTCGCCGACATTGTAAGCGTTCATTCCGAGGAGCGCCTGAGCGAAATCCGTCGTTCCGGACGTTCCCGTAAAACCGGCCTCGAAGGTAAAGGTCCAGTGGCGGTCTTTTTTCTGAAGCGCACGCTCGGCGGGGCTAAGATCGCCGACACACCAAAGATCGGCGACTTCGTCCGTCCCCGCAGCGGCAATCCCGTGCAGGGAGCTGATACTGATCGTATTACCGAAGCCGGGCACAACCGTCCCGTGAAACGTCGCCCCGGAATTCGTCGTCATAAACACCGCCTCATCCGTCGAAAAATTTTCGATCTTTGCCATATCAATTTTGAAGTCACTCTTGGCAAAGTCGGGAGCGATGACGAGCGTTCCGCCGGAAATGCCCTTAATTTTTCCGCGAATGAGCGAACCGTCCTCTAACCGCACTTCGTCTGCGGACGCCACATTCATTCCCGCACAAGCCATAAGCGCGACGGCAAAGCCCAAAACTCTCGAAAAAGACCCGAACATAAATTTCGCCCCAATCTAATCCATTTCCGAAAACGGGTAAAATAAAAAGACTGCGGAAAGCGCCAAGCTGCACCGTTCCGACATACGGCAGAGCCCGTTTTTCGTGGACATTTGCACGGCTCGCGGGAAGAATGGAATTCCCTGCTCAAGTAAAATTGTCTCGGGAAACAGCAGACACGCTTCATGCCGGAAATTTCCACACACCAACACAGCCGAAACGACTACCTGATCCGCCTGCTCGCGGAATGGGAGACCCCCGAATTTGCGGACTTGCCAATCCTGCTTTCGGATCCGGCGACGCTTTCCCGAGGCGAACCCTTCCGACTCCCCGGCAGCACGGCACGCAAAGGCTTCGTCAAAATCTGCGAAAATCCGGAGCACGCAAAACAGGCTTTCAACGCCGCAATCGCACTTACCCGAATCGGCGCAGACACGCCTCGCCCGATCGCGCTCGTCGAACACCGTAAAAACGGCTACCTGAGCGAAGGCTATGTCGCCTGCGAATACATTCCCGGACTGTCGGATTTCCACCGGGAACTTGATCACGAGCTCCACAAAAAGTGTGACTGCGAAAGCCTGATGGTGTTGATCGAGCAACTTGCCCGAGACATCCGCAAACTGCACGACTCCGGCATCATTCACGGCAATCTGAACAATCGGAACATCGGAATCACCCGACAAGCGGACGGCTCCCGCCGCCTCCTTTTTCTCGGCTTGAGCAACGCCGCCGTCCACCCGCCCAAAACGCTGACGGACGAACAACGCGGCCGGGACCTTGCCGCATTGGACATCCCGTCCGGCATCTTCAACGAATTTCTCCTCATCTACGGGGCCACCGAGGCCTGCCGGAAAGCGGAAGCCCACGCGCGACGAAAAGCCGCAAAACAAGCGCTTCTCCACCTACTCCGCCACCCGATTCGCACATGGGAACAACGGAAGACGGACAAGCTTCCGGCCTGTTTCCGTCTTGCGGAAACCTACCGCCTCCGCCGCAATCTTTGGGTTTGGGACGAACGCTCCTCGCAACCGGCTCCGCTGATCGCCTCGAAAGACCGACGCCTCCTGCGCCCGGCGAGCAACGTGATCTCCGCAATCTTCCAGATGCTCATCCGCGGCTTTTTCGTCAATAAAGCCTTCCGGGAGCTCCGCCGAAAATCCTTCGACGAAACGATCGCCTTCGCGGGAACCTTCGGGATTGCACTCGAAGAAAATCCGGAAACCCTGAACGCCCAATTGGCGTATCTCAACGAACTCCAAGGCGAACAACGCCTCCCCGTGCTTCTGCGCGTTTACCATCACAAAGGTCCCGAGCACCACGAACGCGTCATCCGCTGCGCCCGAGACCTGCATGCCCGCGGCAACCCCGTGGCCCTCGCGCTCGTCCAAAGCCGCGACGCCTTGCTCCGTCCGAAATCTTGGGAAAAGATGCTCGATGACATTTTTGAAGCCACCCACGCATTTGCGGATTTTTACGAAATCGGACACGCCGTTAATCGCGGAAAATGGGGCGTTTGGGATTTTCGGGACTATCCCCGCCTGCTGACCCCCGCACTCAAGGCAAAACAGCGTTTCCCGCATATCCGCCTCACGGGACCGGCCTGCATCGACTTCGATTTGCATTCCCTTCCCGCCCTGCTCGGGAGAATTCCGAAAAACACGTTCAGCGCCCTTTCGCAACACCTCTACGTCGATCGCCGCGGCGCCCCCGAAAACCGCCAGGGGCAGTTCGACTGCGTCGCCAAGTGCGCCCTCCATCGCGCATTCGCCCGCGTCTATCGCTGCGATGAAGAAAAAATCATCATTTCCGAAGTCAATTGGCCCATCCTCAATACCGGACCTTGGTCTCCCGTCGGTCTGCTCTTCCCGAACTCCGGACCCTGGGAGTCTCCGCCGAGCGTCTCCGAAGACAACTACGCAAAATTCATGATCCGCTATTGGCTTTTGACAATCGCCGGCGGACACGCTTCCCGACTCTATTGGTGGCGCCTCGCCGCCCGCGGTTACGGCTTAATCGACGACACGGGAGCACCCGGCCAATGGCGGCCCCGCCCCGCGTTCCATTGCCTGAAACAATGGCTTGCCCTACTGGCCGATGCCCGATTCGAACGCCGCATCCCATGCTCCGACAAAGACTGTTTTGTCCTCGAATTCTCCCGCAAAGACAGCTCACGCTTCCTCGTAAAATGGACGCCCGACTCCATGCCGGAAATCGCGTCCCCGGACGCATAACCCTCCTCCGTCGCCCAAACAAGGACGGACGGCACCTCTCGGAGCCGTCCGTCTGTTTTCTATCTCTACTAACTCTAACTTCTCTATCTAACCCAAAAACATAAATAAAGCGCAGCCGATTTTATTTTTTGTCTGCAGTTGCCGTTTTTTCTTTCGGACTCGCTTTTTTTTCGGCGGAGACAATCGGACGCAGGTGGGTCATCCCACGAATGATGGCCACGACGTCCGGCGGGATCGCATCGATTTCCTCCTGCGTAGCACAAGGGCCACGGAAGATTTCACCGTCTTTGCGCGTACGGACAATCACTTCCCGCTTATTGTTTTCCCGCGTGAAGACGATCGTATTTTCGTTGTTCGAAAAGACCTGCGAAGAAGTCGTGCTCACGGGCCAATCGGCAAGCTTTCGGGCGAATCCGCGTTCGATGCGCTGCGGGAGCTCCAAAACTTTGCGAAAGCGCTCAACGACACGGCGCAATTCATCGGGAACATTATTGTCGAGCTGTGTACGGATGATGATGCCGTCTGCCGTCAGCGCGACACGATTCTTGAGGTCCGCATTTTTGGAAAGCGAAATTTCCCGGCCGTTGACGATGATGCGGATGTCATCGCGCTCCTGTGTCGCCGGAGCAACGGATTCGCCTTCTGCGGTCCGATTCAGCGCATGGCCGTCCCGGACCCCCAGGGGCACTTTCGAATTAAAGGTTTCTTTCCCGCGCAGAAAGCGCAACTCGACCAGATCGCCGGGGGCATAGGTCCGCAGAAGCGCAGCAAATTGGCTCGGGAAAAAGAGTTTTTGTCCGTCGAGGGTGAGCAGGAGGTCTCCGACCTTCATTCCGGCCTTTTCGGCGGGAGAGTCTTTTTTCACGTAAACCACGGGGAGCCCGAATCTGGAGATTGTGCGGAGTCTCGGATCGACATTGTTGCCGAAAGCGACCCCCAGAATCGGAAGCGATCGCGTACAGATTTCCGCTTGAGTCGAATTCACTTCCACTTGAGCGGAAGCCGACGGCTGGCCAGCGGGCTCGTCAGCCCAAACGGGAACGATTCCCGCAGTAAAAAACAGCGGAACGAGTAATTTAACTTTTTTGAAAACGTGCATTCAGGCTTCCTTTCTATCGGATTGAAACTTCGCTTAGTAAACGGCAACGATGGTCGGAACGGTTTCTTCGAAGGGGAGATATTCGACGAAACTGCTTTTCGTACGGGGGTCACGCCAACGTTTCATGTTGGTGTAAATATAACGGACGGGGCGAATGAGCGTCCCGTCATCCCGCATTTCAATCGGCAATTCTTCGACATTGCACAATTGCTTTTCCGTGCTGATCAGCTCGTAGTTGGGGAAAGGAGCATCACTGCTTGCGAAATGGAGGCCCACTGCCAAGGCGCAGGCGGCACTTGCGGCGGTCGCGGTGGCGGCTAGCCAGCTCGGGAAGCGGATAAATCGCCCGCGTGCCGGCGGTTTTTCAAAAGCAACTTCGTTTTGCCTGTCGTCTTCCGCCAAGGATGCAGCGACTTTTTCAAAAAAAGCGTTGCTCGGGGCCCGCGGTCGCAGGCGGGACAAAGCAGCTTCAACATCGGCGAGATCTTCGAGGTCGGCCTCAAGCGGGGGCTCAGCTTCTTCGCGGTCATCCGCAAGCTGCTTTGCCACGCGGGCAAAAAACGCATCCGAAAGCGGCGGAAGTTCTACTGCTTTCAGCTGTTTTTCAAGTGCCTCGATTTCTCGTTCGGTCATGGTTGTTTTTTGATGTACTTTCGCAGCCCCTCGAGGGCATAGCGATAACGCGATGCCGCCGTGTTCTGCGAGATATTTAACTCGTTAGCGATTTCTTCGAATTTGAGTCCGCCCCAAATTTTCATCACCACGACTTCGCGCTGTTCCGGCGGCAATTTCTGTAATGCCGTTTCGAGAGCTTGCGCCTCTTCGTCGGGGCCGAATTCGAACATCGTCGAACGCTCGCCCATTTCGTAGGCTTGCGTTTCGCGATGAACGCGACGACTGCGGGAACGTCCCTGGTCAATCGCGGCTCGACGAATTGAAGTTATGATGAGAGCCTCCGGGCTGCCACCCAAATGGCGTTGATGCTTCCAATAGCGAACGAACGCTTCCTGCAACACGTCTTCCGCGTCGGCGAGTGAATTCGTCCACTGTTGAGCGCATAACAGAAGGCGGCGACCGTTAGCGTGAAGCCATGCCTGCCAGTCCAATTGGGCGGTAGTTTTGTCGGACATTGTCTTGTACGAAAAAAGCGAAGACCTTTTTTCTTTTTGTTTAAAAAAATACGTTCCCGCAAAAAAATCTGCGGAAACGTATTTTTCAGAGATTAGAGATTGGAGTTCAGGGAATTTGGCGAAACTGCCCTTTCCGTTTCTTTAATCCTTAATCTCCGGACACTCACGAGCTATGCTCCGAGTTCGTTTTTGACTTCGATGAACGCGGCGAGTGCCTTTTCCAGGTCTTCGCGCGTGTGGCCCGCCGTGATTTGCGTACGGATACGTGCCTTGCCTTTCGGAACAACCGGGTAGAAGAAGCCGATTGCGTAGATGCCCTTTTCGAGCAGGCGGCGGGAGTATTCCTGAGCCAAACGGGCGTCGCCGAGCATAACCGGAACAACCGGGTGCGTACCCTGAACGACGTTGAAGCCGGCCTTCGTCAGCCCTTCGCGCCAGAACTTCGTGTTTTCCTGAATGCGTTGGACAAACGACGGGTCGTTTTCGAGAAGCTCGAGAGCCTTGAGAGCACCGCCGACAACCGCCGGAGCGATCGAGTTTGAGAACAGATACGGGCGGGACTGCTGGCGGAGCAAATCAATGATTTCCTTTTTACCCGAAGTAAAGCCGCCGGAGCCGCCGGAAATCCCCTTGCCGAGCGTCCCCGTGATAACATCGACGCGATCCATAACGTCGCAGTGTTCGTGCGTGCCGCGGCCGGTTGCGCCGAGGCAACCCGTCGAGTGGCATTCGTCAAAACCGACGAGCGCGTCGTACTTGTCGGCGAGGTCACAAATACCCTTAAGGTTAGCGATAACGCCGTCCATCGAGAACGAGCCGTCCGTGAAAATCATGATATTCTTCGC
The DNA here is from genome assembly GCA_045651925.1 of Candidatus Spyradenecus sp. Classification (GTDB taxonomy): domain Bacteria; phylum Verrucomicrobiota; class Verrucomicrobiia; order Opitutales; family UBA953; genus Spyradosoma. The sequence continues at coordinate 14,807 of JAZRTJ010000054.1, forward strand.
ACCGGCAGCACGGGCTTCCTGGAGCTTGGCTTCGAGGTCCGCCATATCGTTGTTTTTATAGCGGAAGCGCATTGCCTTGCAGAGGCGCACGCCGTCGATGATCGAAGCGTGGTTGAGTTCGTCGGAAATAATCGCGTCGCCTTCCTTGAGGAGGCATTCGAAGAGACCGCCGTTCGCATCAAAGCATGCGCCGTAGAGAATGGTGTCTTCGGTCTTGAGGAACTTCGAGATCGCGGCTTCGAGCTGCTTGTGGATCGTCTGCGTACCGCAAATGAAGCGGACGGAGGCACAACCGAATCCGTACTTGTCGAGGGCTTCGTGCGCCGCCTGGATGACGTCCGGATTGTCCGCGAGTCCGAGGTAGTTGTTCGCGCACATATTGATGACTTCGCGTCCGTCTTCGAGACGAATATGAGCTGCCTGCGGGCTGGCAATCACGCGTTCTTCCTTGTAAAGACCGGCTTCGCGGATTTCGGCGAGGCGCGTCTTCACGGTTTCGAGATAGCTTTTGTACGACATAGTGTTTGATTAACGTTAAAAATTGCTCTGTATGCGGCAATTTTTGTCCTCCGCCCCCTTATCGGCAAACAAAAAATGCAGGGCTGCGGGAGAGATTAGGCGCCCCAAGACGGTCTCGAGGGCCTTATCTAATCCCCAATCGTGAGAAAAAATTATCAATGCCGCGGAGCATCTCGAAGCTCCCGTTGTGTTGTACCGATTAACCTATTCCAAGCAAGTTCATCGTATAGGCAACGCTCTACTTCTGTCGTAGGACGACGAAATTGAGACGGTCCGGAATGATCAATTGTAACGATCGCATCCCGAAAAAAATAAATGGCAACATGCTTATTCCTAAATACGAATGCAGGGGGAGCATAGGTCGCAATATCCCATACCCCGCTACAATCTTTCAGATACTCCTGCCTAAATTTATCGGTTAACTCGGGTTCGTGTACAAGCCTGTCATGAAAATAAAGACAGAGAGAATCCAGTTTTTCCGGAGAAACCCACCGCGTGCAGGCCACACAAAAGAAAAGCGAAACCCAAAAGCAGAAATTCAATTTTTTCATAAAAGCTGTTCAAAATTCTTCGAAAATAACCTCGCACATGTATTCACACAAGCCCGTCTGCACCACCCACCGACAGCGGTGGTGTTTTCAAACCCACACGTCTTGCCCCAAGCGCTCTGATTTAATTGTAGGCAAATTCCCCACAAACGCATACAGATTGAGGCCGCCTTGTTCTTCGATGGGGTCGCGGGAGAGGAAGCGGCCGAGCGAAGGCGAGTAGTGGCGGAAGTTGTAGTAAACGAGGTCGATCGGCGCGTAGCGGAACACCAGCGGACGCGTAGCGACCGGTTGCGACGGGCCCCAGGTGACGAACCACAGCGCCGGATGCGCCGAACGCTTTAAACTGGCAATCATCGAGAGAGCCTGTTCCTTTATTTCGTCCGCGACGCGACACGATATCGAACTCCAATCCGACGCAAACATTCTTGCGCAAGAAACATTTTTCTCTCTCCGTTGAAAACAAAAAGAATATTGAAGCGTCTTCTTTTCAGCCAAGGAATCTGTGGCTCTATTTCCGGAGCTTGAATCCAATA
>JAZRTJ010000055.1:0-69291 GCA_045651925.1 Candidatus Spyradenecus sp.
CGTTCCCGCGGGAACGTCTTTTTTTGTGACAATAGAGGAATTCGATGGCGTTGGTATCCCCTGAAGCCTTTGCGGCGGAGGCTCGCCGTTTTTAGCGAGAGTGGATTTTTCGGCGGCGGGATGTTGCCGCAAGGGAAAGAGCAAGGATTCCGGCGAGCAGGCCGAATGCGGAAGGCTCGGGAATCGGGGAGACTCGCATGCCGGCAACCACGGTCCAGGACGCGCCGAATTGTTCATCAAATGCGACGGCGGGTGCTCCTTCTTTGTTGACGCAGAGGAGCCCTTTTTCGAGCAACTGCGTCGTTCCGTCGTCAGAGTCCGTAATCCATGCCTTGGTGAGCTCGTAGCCGTTTTCCGTGATTTCGTAGCCGACGCCCCAAACGGTATATGAGTGCGCGAGTTGGGAGTTTCGAACTGAAACGGACAGAGCGTATCCGCTCTGGATCGCGTTTACAATCAGTTCCGAGTACTCGTAAGAATCCTTGTTTTCGTAAGTTAACGTGATTTTGTTTTCGGAAAGGGAGGTGTCGTAATAATCTTTAAGGAATCCGCCTTCGAACCAAAAACTGTTTTCTTTATTTTCGTTTTCTTGGCTAAGATCCATCGAGTCGGGATAACTCGGGACTCCGTATTCGTTCGTACTTAGACCGTTAATCCACCAATTATAGGCGGTGTTCGGGTTGCCTCCGACGTCTTTATACACGGTCCGAAAAACATCCCAGGCATTTGCGGAGGGAAGGTTTTCCTTATCTTTTTCACTGAGCGTGTTGTCTTGCCACCAGGTGATAATGTTGCTTGCGGATGCCGCCCAGCACATCCCCATGTCCGCCATATAATTATTGGAGTCCTTGCAGTTTTTGTTGAAGTCCACCCAGCCGCTTTCGCGGGAAACGCCGGGGGCCCAAGCTTCTGCCGCTTGGATTAGGGCAGGGGAAAAGAATAGAGAGATTGTTAAAATTCGGGGTAGGGTAAGCATGGCCGGAATGCTAGTCTTCCCGACGAGGAATATCAATCTTAAAGGTAGGGTTTGGCGGCGCATGGCGCGATGTCGAGATGTGCAATCGATCTCTGATTCTAAAGTGTTACCTATGTCTGACTGATCCGGGGCTTCTTTAATCTTTAACCTTTAATCTTTAATCTCTAATCTCTCTCCCCATGCACATTTATTTCATGGGGATTTGCGGGACGGCGATGGGGAATGCCGCTTTGTTGATGCGTGCGCTCGGGCACGAAGTTTCCGGTTCGGACAAGGGAATTTATCCGCCGATGTCGGATATGCTTTTGAATTCCGGCGTGAAGATTTACGACGGCTACAGCGCGGAGCGCCTGGCGTTTATCAATCCGGATCTGGTCGTTGTCGGAAACGTGGTTTCCCGCGGACATCCGGAGATGGAGTGGCTCTTGGAGTCGCGTGCGCTGGACTATGTTTCGCTTCCGGAATTGTTGCGGACGCGTTTGCTGAAAAAACGCCACAATCTCGTGGTCGCGGGGACGCACGGCAAGACGACCACGTCCTCCATTGCGGCGTTTCTTTTGCGGGAACTCGGCGAAAATCCGGGCTGGCTCATCGGCGGGGTGCCGCGTGACTTGCCGAGTGGATCGGCTCCGGGCAAGGACGGCGGCGCATTTGTCATCGAAGGCGATGAGTACGATACGGCGTTTTTCGACAAGCGCAGCAAATTTATCCAATACCTGCCGGAAATCCTTTTGCTGAACAATTTGGAATTTGACCATGCGGACATCTTCCGCGACTTGCAGGACGTTCAGCGTACGTTTTCGCATGTCATTCGTCTCGTCCCGCGCAACGGCTACATCGTGGCCAACGGTGATGACGCAAACATCGCACCGCTCTTGGAAAATGTTTCCTGGGCACCGATTTTGCGCGTCGGAACCAGCGAAAATTGCGATATCCGGATTTTGAATTTCCGCGAAACGCCGGAGGGTTCCGAATTCGATTTGACCTGGCGCGGGCACGCGTGGGGGCATGTCGCGTGGACGCAATCCGGCATTTTCAACGCGCGTAATGCGGCAATGGCGGCAACGGCCTGCGCGCTTTACACGGCGACGGATAAGCCGGAATGGGCTTTCCCGCTCGAAGGACTTGCGAAATTCCAAGGCGTGAAGCGTCGCCGTGAAATTCTCGTCGATACGCCGTCGCTCGTCGCTATCGAGGACTTCGGTCACCACCCGACGGCGCTCAAGCTCACGTTGCAGGCTTTGCGCGAACGCTATCCGAACCGAAAACTCATCGCCGCGTTTGAACCGCGCAGTAACACCGCCGTGCGCAAGCTTTTGCAGGATGCGTTTACGGACGCGCTCGGGAATGCCGATGCCGCGTTGATTGCGCCGGTGCACCATGCGTCGGGCGGGGCGGAAAAAATGAATACGGCCGAAGTGGCTGCGACCCTGCGCTCCCGCGGCATCGATGCCCGTGCGCCGGAAACGACGGAGCACTTGCTCGAGGGCTTGGAAGAACTCGCCGAAGCGGCGGGGCCGGAGACGCCTGTGCTCGTCGTATTTTTCTCGAACGGGGCTTTCGGCGGCATCATCAAGCGCTTTGCAGACCTGCATCGCCCGCTTGCGTAGAGGCGGAACGTATGATTCCTTTAGCCATCATTCTTTAATCTTCTTTTCTTTGCGGAAGAAGGAGAGTAGGCTTTATCAAAATTTTGCCATGAAGTTCTCACGTTTTATTTTCCCGATTGCTCTGAGTTTCGCATTTGTGCCTTTCGCGGGTGCGATGATTGCGTCCGTAAACGGAGAAGTGACCCATAACACGACGGCGACGGACTATGTGTCCGAGATTTGGAATCGCACGGTACAATTAGATAAAGGTAGTAGTCCAGGAACGGGAACCTATCTCGGACAATCCGCCGACGGAATGCACTGGGTGATGACGGCGGCGCATGTTACGGTCGGTGACGGAACAATTGTGACGAGCACGGGCGAGACCATCAACCTCACAGCGGTGCCGGCACAGAAGGTGTTTTTCTACAATGCCGACGGAACCAAAGCGGATTTGCAGCTCTTTGCCGTTTCCGCAAATACCTCCAGCGAGGATTATCTGAATGCGCTCGGGAATATCAAAATTTACGAGGGAGACTTCGATCACAATCCTCCGCTTTATTGCGTTGGGACAGGCTGTAATCTATCCATTGGCTTGGGGCTTTCTAGTGGTAACCGGGTGAAACAGTGGGGCAAGTTTTATGTGGACTTCGATGAGGGAACGACGGAAGCAAGCGGGTACAAATCAGATGTGCTCACAGAAATATTTTCTAAGAGTGAGGATAGTATTCAATGCGGAATGTATGATTCCGGAAGCGGTGTTTTCGTGAAAAATGACGGGGCTTGGGAGGTCGTCGGAGTTACCATTACGATTGGCAGAAACTCTGCGGGTGCATCGACTGTCGGTTATTACGAGACGCCGAATGCGATTTGTGCGACTAATTTCGTCGATCTCTCCGTCTACGCTTCTCAGATTTACGCCGTTATTCCGGAGCCGTCGCTGTTCGGGCTGATGGCGGGAATTTTTGCGCTCGGGCTCGCGGGTGCACGCCGGCGTCGTTAAGCGATACCGCCCGTAAATTTTCGAAATTGGTCGCTGTCGGGCAATGACGGTATCAGATTTCTGTTGAAATTTCTCCGCGTTGAGCAGACGCTTTTCCCTATATGAATGCTTCCATTCGTCTGCGCGGCGTGCGTCAAAACAATCTGAAGGGCTTCGATCTGGAAATTCCGGTCGGCAAGCTCGTCGTCGTTACGGGTTTGTCGGGCGCGGGGAAGTCCTCTCTGGTATTTGAAACACTGCATGCGGAGGGCCAGCGCCGCTACGTCGAAACGTTTTCGCCGTACACGCGCCAGTTTTTAGAATTACTCCCGGAGGCCGCGGTGGACGGTATCGAGAACATTCGCCCGTCGATTGCCGTGAAGCAGGGCAATACGGTGAAGACGTCACGCTCGACGGTCGGGACGATGACGGAGCTCTGCGACTGGATGAAAAATTGGTTCGCGCATGCGGCGGAGCTGATTGACCCGGCAACGGGACAGCCGCTGAGCGCGTATTCGCCGGCGACGGTTTGGAAGCTCGCTCTGGAGCGATTCTCCGGTCAGGCCGTTTGCCTCGCCTTTGCTTTGGAGCGCCCGAAGAAGTTGGCTTGGATGCCGATTTTGGAACGCTACGCGGAGCAGGGCTTTACGAAAATCATTCTCGAGGGGCGGATTGAGGCGATTGAAGAGCTCGATTCGGCGGCACTTGAGGGGGCGGAGAAGATTTTTGTCGTTGCCGACCGATTGCGCGTCGCGGGCGAAAACCGAAATCGCTTTATCGAAGCGGCGGGGACGGCGATGCGTCTCGGCGGCGGTCAGCTTTGCCTCTTCGGGAAAAATGATGCGGGCGGCTTTGACGCGCTTGGCGTTTTTTCGGAAAATCTGGTGTCTCCGGTGACGCGGAAGCGCTTTCGTCCGCCGAGTCCTGCGCTGTTTTCGTTTAATTCGCCTGTCGGAGCCTGCCCGCGTTGCCGGGGCTTCGGGCGCATCATTACCTTGGATTGGAAAAAAGTGATTCCCGATGAAACGAAGACGCTTGCGGAAGGCGTTTTTGCGCCGTTTTCCGGAGCCGTTTACGGGGAGTCGCAACGCGATTTGTTGCGGGCGGCGAAGCGGAGAAAAATCCCGCTTGACGTGCCGTGGAACCGGCTGCCGGCGGCTGAACGCAATTACATTCTGGACGGCGATGCCGATTGGCGTGAAGACGATTGGAACGGTCGCTGGTACGGGGTGAAGCGCTTTTTCGAATGGCTCGAAAGCACGGCGTACAAAATGCACGTGCGCGTTTTTCTCTCCCGCTTCCGCGCGTATGTCAAATGCCCGGATTGCGGCGGTACGCGCTTTCAGCCGGAATCGCTGGCTTGGAAGTTTCGCGGCAACAGCCTGCCGGAGCTCTTTGCCAAGAGCGTTGACGAGCTACTCGAACTCTTGCCGGAAGCGGATAAGGCCGATGACATTGCCTTGGCGGAGACGCGGAATCGCCTGGGCTACCTGCGGGAAGTCGGGCTGGGCTTTTTGACGCTCGACCGGCAATCGCGCACGCTTTCCGGCGGCGAAGTCCAACGCGTTAACCTCACGGCCTGTCTCGGCGCTTCGCTTTCGAACACCCTTTTTATTTTAGACGAACCGAGCGTCGGTCTGCATTCGCGCGACCTTGCGAAGATGATTTCGATCCTGAAAAAGCTGGTTGCGCGCGGAAACACGGTAGTCGTTGTCGAACACGACGAATCGGTGATGCGTGCAGCGGATTATCTGATTGAAATCGGTCCGCGGCCGGGTGCCGGCGGCGGAAATCTCGTTTATGCGGGCACGCCGGAAGGCATTTTGAAATGCCCGGATTCGATTACGGGCGCCTGGCTTTCCGGACGTCGGGAAAAGGAACTCGTCGATATTTTGAAGAGCGATGCCGCCGCGCCGCAGAAGGGGCGAAAAAAGCGCGTTCCCGCCCTGCACCTGGCAAAGGTGACGGCCCACAATCTACGCGACTTTGCCTGCGACATTCCGCTCGGCAAGCTCGTCGGCATTTGCGGGGTGTCCGGTTCCGGGAAATCCACCCTGATTAACAACGTGTTGGCGCAGTTTTCCACCGACCGCGAAGCCGTCCCCGAGGAAGACGATTTTGAGCTGCCGCCCTGCGTTTTTAAAAGCGATGTACCGCTACGCGAAATCGTCCTCGTCGATCAGGCACCGCTTTCGAAGACGCCGAGGTCGAATCCCGCGCTCTATTGCGGGGTGTGGACGGAAATACGCAAGTTGCTCGCGGGCACGCCGGAGGCACAGGCGGCGGGCATTACGGCGGGAAGTTTTTCCTACAATTCCGGGGACGGGCGTTGTCCGCATTGCAACGGTACCGGTTGGGAAACCGTCGAAATGCAGTTTTTGTCCGACGTCTTTATCCCGTGTCCGGTTTGCGAAGGCCGCCGCTTCCGCGAGGAGATTTTGCAGTTTCGTTACAACGGAAAAAATGCGACGGAGATTTTGGCGATGACGATCCGCGAGGCGCTCGAGTTTTTCGCGGGGAAGAAAAAAATCGAGGCGCCGCTCGCGCTTTTGGACGAAATCGGCTTGGGCTATCTGACGCTCGGACAGCCATTGAATACACTTTCCGGCGGGGAATCGCAACGCTTGAAGCTGACGCGCCATCTCGGGGAAATCGCCGCCCGGAAAAAAGACGAAGCCGCGGGAACGACGAGCCTACTTTTGCTGGACGAACCGACGACGGGCTTGCATCGAGAAGACACGGCACTGCTGATTAAAATTCTGAAAAAGCTGACGGCTGCGGGCAATTCGGTCGTGGTCGTCGAACACCAGAGCGACGTGCTCAACGCCTGCGATTGGCTCTTGGAACTCGGGCCTGAAGGCGGGAAGGGCGGCGGAAAACTCGTTCGCGAAGGCATTCCCGGAACCTTCTAAAAAAAACGCTTCCCGTAATTTTGCGGGAAGCGTTTTTTCTGTCCGGATCCAAGGGCTTAGGCGTTTTTCCCGAGGAGCTTGGAGGCGGCGGGAATGACGAGGAGGGAGAGGACGGTCGCCGAGATGAGCCCGCCGAATTGGACAATCGCGAGTGGGCCGAGTAACTCTCCGCCGGGTTGGTCGATAGCGAAAATCAGCGGGAGTAGACCGAGTTCCGTCGTTAGTGACGTCATGATAATCGGTACGACGCGTTCGAGTGACCCGACGCGAACGGCATCTTCCGTTGTCATGCCTTGCTCGCTTAGGTCGCGGTAACGATTCATCAGAATCAGACCGGAGCGTACGCCGAAGCCGATGACGGTCACGAAGCCGACAATTGAGGAAACGGAGAGAATCGGTGCGATGTAATGACCTCCGTCGAAAACGGACGCAAGCGTGCCCGGGGAGGCGATGAATACTGCTATTATTCCTCCGATAATGCATAGCGGAATGTTGACGAGCGTGACCAGCGCACTGCGCAGACTTCCGAGCGCCGCGGTCAGCAGGAAGACAATCGCGATGAGAATGGCAGCACCGAGCAGGTAAAGTCGCTGAGCGGCGGATTCGCGTGCTTGAATCGTTCCCGCGTATTCGACTGTACAACCGAGTTCGTGCATCGCGGGATCAAGCTTTTTGCGGCAGGCCTTAACGAGGTCTCCGAGGTTGGAATCGGGCGCGGGATTGCAGGAAATCATGGCTTTTCGGAGCGTATTGTCGCGCAGAATCAGATTTGTAATTTCTTCGCGGGAAACGTCGGCGGCTTCGCCGAGTCGCACGGAGCGGCCGTTGCTTCCGATAAGTTCGAGGTTGCGTACATCATCGATGGAAAGCCGCAACGCGGGATCGATACGCATGACAATATTCCAGCGGTCCTGATTTTTGATGACTTCGCCGAGTTTTGCTCCGTTGATGGCGGTGGAAACCTGCTCGGCAGCTTCGGCAATCGTTAATCCGTAAACACTGAGAATTTCCTGATCGTAGCGGATGCGAATCGTATCGACCATAACTTCGCGATTGGCGCGCGCATCGGCGACTTCGGGCAGTTTTTCTAAAATCTCCTTGGCCTTGAGAGCGGCTGCACGCAGTTGCGGGAGCTCGGTCCCGTAAATATTGATTGCCATTTCGGAGTTAGATCCGGAAAGTGCGGCGGAAATACGGTGTGCGAGCGGATATCCGATCATTGTGGACGTTTCGGGAATCCCTTCGATGGCGTCCTGAATCTTTGCACGAAGCTCGCGCTGATCCTTTTTCAGATCGACGCGTACGAGGATTTCCGATGCGGAGACGGGCTCTGCGTGTTCGTCATTTTCGGCGCGTCCGGTGCGTTGTGCGACGCTGATGACGCCGTCAATCTGCTCAACTTTCTTCGCGCATTGGCGGGCGATGCGTTCGGTTTCTTCAAGCGAAGTTCCCGGAACGGCATTAACGAAAACGGTATAGCAGTCTTCGTTGAACGGCGGCAGGAAACTCGCGCCGAAAGTGCTCGCCAACCACAGCGCACCGGCTGTGAGCAGAAGCGTTCCCGCGACGATGCTTTTCGCGTAACGCAGACTGAAATTCAGAATCGGCGTATAGAGTTTGCGAATTTTTCGCACGGAGAAACTTTCCTGCGCGGTCGTTTCTGTTGAGTTTTTCTTTTTACGAAATGCGAGCGAACAGAGCGCGGGAATGACGGTGACGGCGACGACGAGGGACATCGCAAATGCGAGCATGTACGAAATTCCGAGCGGACGGAAAAATTGTCCTTCCAAGCCCGAAAGGAAGAGTACCGGTGCAAATACGAGCAAAATGATTGCCGATGAATAACCGATGGAGCCGAGAATTTCGCTTTTTGCGCTCATGAGTACATCAAACTTCGAGCGGCGTTGTTCCGGCGGGAGCGCGGCATTCTCAGACAGCTTGCGCCAGGCGATTTCGACGAAAATAATCGCGTTGTCCACGACATCTCCGACGGCAACCGCCAAGCCGCCGAGCGTCATGATGTTAATTGCCAAATCGAAGGCAGGGAAAAACAGGAACGCGAACAGTATCGAGAGCGGCATTGCGGCGAGTGTGATGAGCGCCGTACGTACATTTAGCAGGGTGAGGAAAATCACGAGCATGACGACGATGCCCGCCGTGAGGAGCGTTTCCGCCCCGTTGGCGAGGGAAAGTTCGATGAAGTCGGACTGGCGGTAGGCATCGGTACGTAGGCGCATGTTTTCCGGAAGTTGGCTCGCGGAAAATTCTTTGACGGCTCGATCAACGGCACGCGTCAGCTCCTGAGTGTTCGCGCCGGGCACTTTTTGAACGGAAAGCACAATGGCGTCCGTTCCCATAAATCCGGCATTCCCGCGGCGGGGTGCACCGTCGATCTTGACTTCGGCGAGGTCTTCGATTTTGACCGTTCCCGAGACGTGTGCGGGCACGAGCGATCGGCGAATTTGTTCGAGCGTCTCAATACGGGAATCCTGTTGGACGGGAAGTTCCAGTCCGGCGACATCTTCGAGATACCCGGCGGGATCAGACGAGCCGGCGGCTTCCACGGCGGCCTTCAGGTCGTCTATCGAAACATTTGCTTGGCGTAGGCGTGCGGGATCGTAAACGATCTGATATTCCGGCAAACGCCCGCCGAGCACGGTGACTTGACCGACGCCGGGAATTGCGAGTAGGCGGTTGCGCAGACGGTATTCCGCCAACTGGCGCATGGCGAGCAACTGCTGATTTTTTTCCGCTTCGGAAAGTTTTTCAAACGAGGAGTCCGGCGTGAGCGCAATCAGCATGATTTCTCCCGTAACGGAAACAATCGGTGCGAGCTCGACATCAACATTTTGAGGAAGCGACGAACGCACGCTCGAAAGGCGTTCCGTCACAATCTGCCGCGCAAGATAAATGTCCGTGTCCCAATCAAAATCCACCCAAACAAATGAAAGCCCGCCGCCGGAAGAGGAACGCACCTCCTTCACCCCCGCCGTGCCGTTCATCGCCGATTCCACGGGAATCGTGATGTACCGTTCGACTTCTTCCGCCGTTAGCCCGCCGGCTTCCGTCTGAATGGTGACGCGCGGCACACGCAATTCCGGAAATACATCAACCGGTATATTTTTAACGATGAAAACGGATGCGACGGCAAGAAACAGCGTCAACAAAATGACCGTCCATCGCTTCCGCAAACAAAATGCAATCAGGGTATTCATCATTGGAAATTTCTTAGCAATAATGGCTAAAGAATAATGCAAAGCGTGACCGGGCGAAACAAAAACTTAAGCAGCGCAAAAAATTACGGGAGCTCGGAATTGAAAATGGTTGAAAGTTTTGGAGTCTGCAGGAGCGGCTCGGAGCTTTTGTGTTTTCGAGGGCGGACAAGAAAGGCTTGCGGCGGGGGACTCGGATAAACAGTGTAGTTTATAATGAGTTCTCCCGAAAAAGATTTGCCTGCGCCCTCGAAGCGGCTTGAGTCGCTCGATGCCCTGAGAGGCTTTGATTTGTTTATTTTGACGATGCTCGGTCCGGTGATGCACGCCTGGCTCGGACACCACCCGGACGGCGCTTGGTACGTCGCGCACTGGACCCATGCGACCTGGGAAGGCTTCCTCGCATGGGATTTGGTGATGCCGCTTTTCATGTTTATGGCGGGCGTTTCGATTCCGTTTGCGCTGTCGAAATATGTCGGCGAAAGCGCGAGCCTTCCGCGCAGCCGGGCGCTGTGGCGTATTTTCCGCCGCGTGCTCGTTCTGTGGCTCCTCGGTTGTATCGCGCAGGGGAATCTGCTCGCGTTCAATCTCGCCGTGTTCAAGCCTTTGTCCAACACGCTCCAGGCTATCGCCATCGGCTATGCGGGGGCGGCGCTTGCGTTCCTTTTTCTTGATTGGAAAAAGCAGGTCGCGCTGGCCTGCGGGCTCCTCGTCGTGTTTACGGGCGTTTGCCTTTGTGCGGGCGAATGGACGGAGGCAGGGCTTTCTCCGTGGGTGCGGGAATTGAATTTCCCGGCGACGTTCGATAAGCTTTGTCTCGGGCGCTGGCGCGACTGCGCGAGCGTATCCGCCGACGGAACCGTCGTGTTTCCGGGCTATTACGATACTGCTTGGATTTGGTGCTCGCTCTGTTTTGTCGTGACGGTGATGAGCGGCGTTTTCACGGGGATGTTGCTTAAGAACAAAACGTTTTCGCCGAAGCGGAAATGGGTGTATCTGACGGTGGCCGGCGTGCTTTTGGCGGCTCTCGGCTGGCTTGGACACGCGGCGGGATTGCCGGTTATCAAACGCATTTGGACGGCTACGTTTACGCTTGTTTCGTCCGGCTATTGCGTTTTGCTGATGGCACTTTTCTACGGAATCGTCGATTGCCTCGGTTGGAAACGCTGGGCCGGTTGGCTGAAGCTTATCGGGATGAATTCCATTCTCGCCTACATGCTCAGCCCGGAAGTCGGCTTAGTTAATTTTAACGGAATCACGAAGCCTCTAATCGGCGGCCTTTTGCGGGCTTGCGAATGTTCGCGTCCCGAAGTCTTTTTCGCCGCCGGCAACGCCGCAATTCTCTTCCTAATTTTGTGGCTTTGCTATCGCGCTAAAATTTTCCTGAAAGCGTAACACGAATCCGAAAAACCTTTCCCTGCCACAACAAAAGAACGCTCCCGTGAAATCAACCACGGGAGCGTTTTTTATTCGAGGCTGAAATGATTCCGTCCTGCACTGCTTGTCACGGAATTCATGATTCCGGTTTCTTCGTTAAAGACACGCCTAAAAGGAATTTAACGCAAGCGACAGGAATTTGCTTCTCGCAGACAAAAAAGCGTTCCCGCGATTACTCACGGGAACGCTCTTCTTTTGAGTTTCTTTAATCTTTAAACTCTAATCTTTAATCTCTCTCCGCTTACTTGGTCGGCTTGCCGTCGAAGACGAAGACTTCGAAAGGCTTGAGCGTGAAAGCGATTTCCTTGTCGAGCGGAATGGTTGCTCCGGAAATGCCGGCAAGCTTGCGTTGGTCTTTGAACGAATCCTTCAGCGTAATCGAGCCTTGGACGAAGGCGGGGACGTCGAGGATTTGGCGGAGTGTTGCCTTCAGCGTCTTTTCTTCTTTCGAGGAGTTGCGGAGAGCGAGGGTTGACTTTTTCGCGTTCCAGGAGGCCCAGCCGTAGATGCTTCCGGACTTCGTGTTGTTGTCCCAAGGATTGCCGCCGACCCAGTGCGTGTCGTCGAGGACGTCTGCGTTTCCGCGGAACCACTTGATGCACTCGGCGAGGTCTTTCCAGAGGTCGAGATTGGTCATGATGTCGTTATCGACGTAGAGTTCCTGCAGAGCGCTTCCGCAGGCGAATGCGCAACGCATTTCCTTGATGATGCCCGCGCGTCCGGACTGATCGTGTGCCATGGAGTTCGGCGGGCCGTGACGCGTAACCATGAGCCCGTGGGTCATGAGCGAGTTGATCGGGAACAGCGGGGAGCCTTGGACGAAGACTTCGTGCACGAGGCGGTCGCGGTAGGTAATCCACTTTTCGCGGTTGTCGCCGTCGCCGATACCGCCGTGGTCGTTTTCCTGGCGCCAAACGGAGTCTGCAACATGGTACCAGAACGGTGAAGCCCAGGTGCCGACGGTCGTGTTGAGGAAAATATCCGGACGTTTTTTGCGAAGAGTTTTTTCGACTTTGATGATGCCTTCCGCGTCTTCTTCGCCTGCGGGGCCTTTGGCATGGAAGTGCGTGCTGATTCCGTCGAACTTGAAATAGCGCATGTCGTAATCGTTGACCATCTGCGAGCAACGGCCGACGAATGCGTCGAAGTATTCTTTATTGGAAAGTTCGAAGTTGCCGATTTGGTTGTTCGGGTGGGTTTTGTTCCAGAAGCCGAGGCGTTGAGCCTTGGAGGCGCCGTAGCCGCCGACGGGGCCGAGCCAAGCGCCCATGCCTGCGCCTTGTTTGCGTGCTTCGACATCGAGCTTTTTAAAGCCGTTCGGGAGTTCGCTGTGGAAGCCCCAGAGCGAATTGAAATCATCCCAGCCGTCATCCCAGACAAAGGCGTCGATGCTGATTTTGTATTTTTTGAACAGATTTTTGCTCCAGGCATCGATGACGTCGAGGCACTGCTTCTCCGTCATGCGCTTTTTCGGGTCCGGGTCGTTATTGCGGTTGATGTTGAGCTCGTACCACGAATTGTAGTGGACGAATGAGCGCCACGGGACTGCGCGTTCGCGTTCGTTGTAGGCGAGGAAGGAGCGGCGTTCCTGTCCCGGGACGAATGCGCCGATGACGGAGGAGACTTCCCAGACTTCGCCTTTTTTCAGAGTTGTTTTGCGCGACCATTTACCGCTCATCATATTGCCGGAGACTTCGTTGATGCCCATCGGCGTTTCGAGTGCTGCGAAGACCTTTTCGGTTACAACCGGCGAGCCTCGGGTGTTGCCGAGGACCTTGGCGCCGGGGAGCTTGATTTCGAGCGGGATAATTGCCTGCATAGGCGTATCCTTCTTGGCGGAAATTTTGAGCTCTTGGCGGATGTAGTGAGAACCGTCACGCAGAACGGCGCGCCATTCGACGATGAGGTCGCCCTTGGTGAATTTACCTTCGAGCGCCTGGCCGTTGAAGCGCTCCGAGAGTTTAAATGCATCCGGCTTCCCCTTCAGGGCGACTTTCTTGATGCTACCCGACATCTGGGAGGCGGCGACGGTTTCTCCGTTGCCCAAAACAATCTTAAAGAGTTCGCTTCCCTTCGCGACGGTCTTGCCCTCAAACTTGACGACCAGGCCTTTGTGGGCGTCGAACTGTGCGGCGACAAGTTTGTTAGACAGCGCTTTAGCCGATGCTACGGCGATGCCGGGTTGCTTTTCGGACGGGAATACCACTTCCGCATTCACGAACGGAAGGGCGGTAGCCAGCAGGCTTAACGCGAGGAGTATTTTTTTGAGTGCTTTCATACTGGAAGCAGTTAAGACCAAAATCGGAGACAAGGCGATTCCAAACTGTCCGAAATTGTCGTCTTTTCCGCTTGGCTGGCGGATTTAGTTCTCGAAAGCCCGGCGGGTAAATGTCAGAATCCGGCCATGCAATTTTTTCGTAAGAGCCTGTGTTTACTCTCCGCAGGCGCGTTTCTTTTTTCGGGAATGCTGTCGGCGCAGGCGGCGGATTATTACGTCTCTCAGCATCGTGCGAAAGTCGTTCCGAATAAGATTTATTCCTTTGCGATGCCGGAGGCGGGAACGTTGGACGCTTTGCTGGCGGGGCGGACGCACGCGAAGCAGGGCGAATTGATCGGGCAAGTTAACCGCGCGCGCATGGAGGCCGAGGCGCTTGCCGTCGAACTGCGCATCGGAGCGGAACGCCTGGCGAAAAAGAAAGAGATTCTTGCATTGGTGCGTCAAAAGGAGGAGTTGGAATTTCTGCAGGGCTTGAGCGCCGAGGAGCGCGCCCTAATCGGGAAGCGTGAGCTGCACGCGGATACGCGGGCCGTGGCTCTGTTGGCGGAGCAGATTGAGCTCGCGGAGCGCGAGATGGCTGCCTCCGAAAAGCAGGCACGGGAAGAATTTGCGCGCAAGCGGGAACTTTACGATTTGACGATGCCCTTTGACGGACGCGTTCAGTACCATTTTCCATTGCCGGAAAATGCCGGTGAGACCCTGCGCTTAGCGGCGGGAGCTCCGGTTGCGACGGTGGCGGACGATTCGGCTTATTTTGTGGCGGTGAATATCGTCCATCCGGAGCTGATTCGTCTTCCGGTAAAGGCTCTGAGCGTGAAACTGAGTCTCGGCGGCAACGAAAGTCTCGAGGCGGCTTATTCGCATAAGCGCATCGAAAAGAACGGCAATGCCGAGGCACTTGTTTATTTTTTCCGTATCCCGGAGGCAAGCCGTGAGCGCGCCCATGAGTTGCTCGGCGGCAATTGCGTGGCCCGCCTGTTTTTCAACAGTAAATCCGAGCTGAAGGTGATGAAAAAGGCCGATTTGGTGCGCGGGGATGCGGAGACGCCGTTTGCTTCATGGGAAGCGCTGATTGCCGCGCAGTTCCCGCAGCACGAGATTGTTTTCATCGGGGAAACGAGCATCGGTCTCCGCGAACGGACGGATGTTCAAAAATAACGAGGCGATGGCGTCTTACCGCTGCGAGCATATTTGTTTTTCCTACAGGAAGGGCAGGCCGGTTCTACAGGACTTTTCCTACGCCTTCCCGCAGGGGATTACGCTCCTGCGCGGCTACTCCGGTTGCGGGAAAACGACTCTGCTCAAACTTCTCGGCGCCTACCTGAAACCGGATTCCGGCGTGCTCAAGCCGCCGGTTGCCGTAGACCCGTTTTCCCGCGAATTTCGGCGTCGTCACGTGAGTTATCTGTTTCAGGGGCTGAATCTTTTGCCGCTCCTGAGCCTCGAAAAAAATCTGGCGCTTTGTGCGGAAATCTCGCTTTTGCCGAAAACCGTTTGGCGGGAACGCATCGATTCTCTGCTGGAGGATTTGGGGCTTGCCGAATTCCGCAAGGCGCGTGCGGACACGCTCTCCGGCGGGCAAATGCAACGCGCGGCGCTCGCCCGGGCGCTTTTGAAAAAACCGAGCGTGCTTTTGCTCGACGAACCGACGAGCGGACTCGACGACGGGAATACCGAGATTATTAAGCGGAAAATTTGCGAACGTGCCCGCGACACCGTCTGTGTCATCAGCACGCACGATGCGCGCATCGCCGAAATCGCCGACGCCGTAATTGATTTTGAACAGATTCGAACGGAGGCTCTGTGATGAAATCGTCTCTGCTCACTCTTTTCTACCTGGTCAAGGATGCGGTCCACCGCTGGAAAACGCATTGCTCCAGCCCCTTGGCCCGTGTCCTCGTCGTCTTTTTCCTGACGCTTTGTGCGTTGATCGTTTTGGCCAACTTCATCGTGATGACTCTGTCGGTTGAGCGGGAAATCGCGCGCTCCGGCGGGAACCTTCTGGTCGTTTCGGAAACGGTTGATCGCTCGTGGGCCTCGGACGGCGAATTTTCTCCGCTTCTGGAAAGCGGCCCGGGCTTTCGCGTTTCGGTCTTCAACGAAGTTTACACCTCGGCGCAGTCGAACGGGCAGTTTTTCCCGATTGCGGAATATCCGCTCGCGGCGGCGCATCTGTTCGCTGATTTGCCGGGCGGGGAAAACGGCGTTTTCATTTTGCCGAAAGAGCCGGCGACGGGATCGTTTCCGAGGGAAATTGAAATCGGCGGCTGGCAGATTTTCGGGACGACGATTCCGGCGGCGCGGGCCGGCATTCTGGCGAATCTTTACCAGTCCGGAGCTGTCTTCGTTCCGGCGGGGATGTTCGGCGAGATGAAGCTTTTCGGATTTCAGAAAAAAACAGTCGTCGCGACCGAGCACTTGGATGCCGCGCTGTTGCGGGAACTTGAAATGAAGGTCCGCAATCTGCTGAAACTCGACAAGCGTAGCGCTCACGTGCAGAGCTCACGCACATTCTTGGAACGTCTCGAGCGCATCCGCCGCGATCAACTCTCCTGGCGTATCGCGATTTCCTTGGGCATTGCCTTCATCGTCGGCGTGCTGCTGACGTCAATTTCCTCGATGGAATTTCAACGCAACGAATACGTTTACGCCCTGATGAGTAGCTTCGGCGTGAGTCGCGTCCTGCTGATTGTGGCCTTTATAGCGGAGAATTTGATTTTGGTGTTTGCGGCGGCCTCAGCGGCGTTTGCCGTGTTCGTGCGTTGCATTCCGCTGATTTTGGACGAGGTTTTCAAGGTGCGCGGCCTGTCTTTGGATTGGACGGAGCTTACGTCGGATTTGCGGCTGATTGCCTTTGCGCTTTGCGTTTGCGTTTTGATTTCGTCGATTCCGATTGCGGCGGCGGCCCTGCGTCCTATAGGAAAGGTACTCAAATAAACGTTTCGGAAATTTTGCGCGATGAAAAGAGATTCCAGATTAGAGCATGCCGTGCGGCATTCGGAGGCCCCGGGTTTCTGTCGGCTTTTGCGCGTGCTCTGCGCGGGTACGGGCTTGTTGCTGTCGGCGTGTAGCCTTGAGGAATATGTGGACGAAGCGCGCGAGGGCTTGAGCAAAGAGTACGAAAACTTCCCGGCTTATTCCGAGATGCAGATCCGTCGCCTGTCATGGGCCGAAGCGCTCGCGTTCGCTGACGAAAACAATCTGGAAATCCGCAAGGCTCGCAACGAAATCAAGAATGCCGAGCGCAATATCAAACGTGTTTTCCTTCAAGTCGTTCCGCTCGTCAACCTCGGCTATTACTACAACGAAGCATTGCGCGGAAACGGCGCCAATTATTACTCCGAGCACTACGATTACAACGTCAACATCATCTTCAACATTCCCGCGCTAACGCAATTGCCCGTTGACTATTATGTCGCGCAACTGGCTTTGTTCCGCGCCGAAAAGAATCTCGAAATCAAGCGTCGGGAAATCTTTTCGAAACTCTATCAGGCGGCGCGCGAAATTGATTTGAGTCGGGAAAATTACCTGCGTGAAGCCGCCCGGATTCGCGGGAGCGACGCCGAAAGCCGCCGTTGCGAGCTCGATAAAAAGCGCGAAATCGAAACCCACGCCGAGTGGATGAAGCTTGCGGGACTTTTTTCCGACGCTTCCGGGAGATGGGAAATCGACAGCGCGAGCCTGCCGGCCGTCTCCGCCGAGGATTACGCACAGCAGACGCTGCAAATCGATCCGCTCGTACTCACGCTGATGGCGACAGAGCTTGAAGCCTCCCGCCTCGCTCAGCTCGGAATCATGATGAATTATTTCCCGACCGTACATGTGAATTTTTACTCGCCCTCGCTTTTCAACTATTCGGGCGGAAGCAATACCGGCTTTACGGGACGCGGCACCGACTTGCGCATGGAATTGGACTTTTTCCTGCAATTGGACACGCGACTGAACACTTGGTTTGCCCTGAGCGAAGCCAAGGAAAATCACGCCTTGCTCGAGCAGGGCCTGAAACTGCAAATGATCGAGCGCCGGGAAAAAATGGCGCTGATTTTGCGTGCCTCCCGCGAATTCTCGAAATGGAAAAACACGATGCGGAAATATGATGCTTTCCTGAATCGTCGCGGCGAAACTCATGCCGACGCCATCTTGGAACGGGAACGCGCCTCCGCCGATCTGGATCGGGAAATCGCCAATCAGGAAAAGGCGGAAATCGAACGCGTCGCTGCCCTCATGCTCGAATACGGAAACCCCTCGTTCCCCGAACCGGCGGACATTACTGAGTAACGAAGCCCGACACGCTTACCGCGAAAGGGAGAACTGGTAGTTGATAACGGATAAGTGAAGACGCCTGAGGCGGCGGAAAAAGCGCCAAGCATCAAATATCGAGCATCAAGCCAGCTTTAGTCCGCGGGTTGCGGTTGCAGACTGCACCCGCGGTTATCCTATGTTGTGCACCTCCGGCGCACTAACTCTGATGAACGGGAAGAAGAAAACTTGGGACAACGCTCTAAAAAAACGAATTTCTAGAGGTAGCCTTTCGGAATCGTCAGCGTTCACGTAAAATCTCTCGAGTTTTCCGGGCTTCTCGAAAAGCTCCTAGAGACAACTTTTTTCTCTTTTCGTCGCTCATATGTACGTTCCCGGTAGAAAAGTTTCAATTCACAAAGACACCCATAGAATGCAAAGAAAATCTCGGGGCATGGGAGCGGAAATTCAAATCGTCTGAATATGGCGGGAAGTGGGATGAGAATCTTTATTCCGGTTGAGATTTTGGCCAAGCATCCGGATTAAGGATTCTTACGTCGAGGTCGGCGATTCCGTCAACAATCCTGACATCGTAGTCTGCAATTCCATCGACAATTCTCCATTCTCCGGGCGAAGAAGCAAACGTTGTAATTCTCACATCGAGGTCGGCGATTCCGTCAACAATCTTGACATCGTAGTCTGCAATTCCATCGACGATTCGAATACTTCCGTAAAGCTTCTTAGCGATTTCCTGTTTAGAATCGCTTGCGAAGAGCACGACGGATGCGAGGGCGAACAATGCAAAGAGTATTTTCTTCATAATTCCTGTTAGAACGCCGCTCTTACGGAAAAGTTTCAAGACCTTTCTGCCGGGAGCGCACGCAAATTCCGGTAAAAATTTTTCGTCCCGGACTCAAATCGCATTTCCATTTCGTCCAGGAAATCATTGATTCGGTGACGATACCCGCTTCAGAAGCGGACAAAATGCTGGCGGCACACACTACAAACGGATTCAATCGCATTCGCACAAGCGCCGTTTCCGATTTGGGAGGCTCCAACGAGGGGAATTGTTCCGGAAGTACTGCGAGGCCCGCAAAAAAAGCACCCCCGAAAGCTCGGAGGTGCTTTTTTAGGACTTATCGAATTGGCTTATTCCCACTCGATGGTGCCGATGGGTTTCGGCGTCAGGTCGAGGAGGACGCGGTTGATGCCTTCGACTTCGTGCGTGATACGGTCGGTGATGCGGTGCAGGACGGCGTAGGGGATTTCTTCGATCGTCGCAGTCATTGCGTCTACCGTGTTGACGGCGCGGATGATTGCCGGCCAGCCTTCGTAGCGCTTGTTGTCACGAACGCCGACGCTTTTGAAGTCCGGCACGGCAACGAAGTATTGCCAAACCTTGTCGGCGAGGCCGCACTTGTCGAATTCTTCGCGCAGGATGGCGTCGGCTTCGCGGAGAGCGTGCAGGCGGTCGCGCGTGATGGCTCCGAGGCAACGGACGCCGAGGCCCGGGCCGGGGAAGGGTTGGCGGAAGACCATCTCGTCCGGAAGTCCGAGAGCCTTGCCGACGACGCGTACTTCGTCCTTGTAGAGGAGCTTGAGCGGTTCGACGAGTTCCATTTCCATGTCTTCGGGGAGCCCGCCGACATTGTGGTGGGCCTTCACGCCGTGGCTTTCGAGGATGTCCGGGTAAATCGTACCCTGAGCCAGGAAGGAGATGCCGGAGAGCTTGCCGGATTCTTCGTCAAAGACCTTGATGAATTCGTTTCCGATGATTTTACGCTTCTTTTCGGGATCGGCGACGCCTGCAAGGAGGTCGAGGAAGCGATCCGTAGCATCGACGTAAACGAGGTTGGCATCCAAGCCGTTGCGGAAGACCTCGATGACCTGTTCGCTTTCGCCTTTGCGCATCAACCCGTGGTTGACGTGGACGCAGACGAGCTGCTTGCCGATTGCCTTAATCAGGAGAGCGGCAACGACCGACGAGTCCACCCCGCCGGAGAGTGCCAAGAGCACTTTTTTGTCGCCGACTTGGGCGCGGATTTCGCGCACCTGTTCTTCGATGAACGCGTTTGCCAGTTCAGGCGTTACGACGCGTTCCATAGATTCCGGACGTACATTGTTTTGTTGCATAGTTTTGTTTTCTGGTTTGGTTGGTAAAAGGATGGTTGTTTTTGTTAAGCGTCTGATTATCGGGCTCTCATCTCTTTAGTAGGAGCGCGAGCTACGGTTTTCGTAGAAGTTGACGTAGGCCCGGTTGAGCGCGCGGAAACCGCCCGGAGTCGGATAATTGCCGGAGAAGTACCAGTCGCCGGCGCTGCCGGGGCAGGACTTGAGCAGGTTTTCGAGCGTTTGGAAGACCAGGACGAGCTCGCCTTTCCATTCGCAGTCCGGGTAGACGAGTTCCGCACATTTGCGGGCGATTTCTTCCTCCGTAAACTGGTCATAGATGCGCCCGACGTGATTGACCATTGCCGGTTCCGGCTTTTCGAGTTCCTTGAGGCAGTCCTGGTAAACTTCGCGGAGCAAGTCGCCTTTGCCGTTTTGCGTGCAGAGATGAATTGCTGCCTGGAACGCAAGGAATTTCCCGAGTTCGCTCATGTCAATGCCGTAGCAGTCCGGATAACGGACCTGCGGAGCGGACGAACAGACGATGATTTTTTTCGGATTCGGGCGGGAAAGAATTTTCAGAATTGATTCGCGCAGGGTGGTGCCGCGTACGATCGAGTCGTCGATGATGACGAGATTTTCGCCTTCTTTGACGACGCCGTAGGAGATGTCGTAAACGTGTGACGCGAGTCGGTTACGCGTTTTTTCTTGGGAAATAAAGGTACGGAGCTTGATGTCCTTGTGGGCGACTTTTTCCCCGCGCGGCCAATTGCCCATGATGAGCTTTTCAACGAGGGCTTCATCGACATTTCCGGATTTGACGGCGGCGAGCAGTTCGTCGCGGACTTCGCGGCGTCGGTTCACGCGCAGTTCCGCCATCATGCCGTAATAAGACGTTTCCGCCGTGTTCGGAATGAAGGAGAAAACGGTGTGTGCAAGATCGTTGTCGATTTCCTTAAGGATTTGCGGGACGAGTGCTGCGCCGAGCGCTTTGCGTTCTTCGTAAATCGACGGATCGTTGCCGCGGGAGAAGTAAAGACGTTCGAAGGTGCAATGCGTTTTTACGCCCGGTTCAAAGATTTTTTCGAAGCGAATGTCGCCGTAGCTTTGGACGATCATTGCCGTGCCGGGAGCGAGCTCCTCGACTTGTTCTTCCGCTGCGTTGAAAATCGTCATCAGCGCCGCGCGTTCGGAGGCGACGGCGACGACTTCGTCCGTGCGCAGGATGAAGCAGGGGCGGATGCCGTTCGGGTCGCGCATCGCAAACATATCGCCGTTGCCGGTGGCGCCGCAGAGCGTGAAGCCGCCGTCCCAGCGGTGCGAGGCCTTGCGGATGACTTCCGCGAGATCAATGCGGCGGGAAATGATGTCGGGCATTTCGCGCCCGGGGACACCGGCGTCGCGGAGTTCGCGGAAAATGGTCGTGTGGGCGTCGTCGAGCCAGAAGCCGAGTTCTTCGAGGAGCGACTGTGTGTCGGTGGAGAGCACCGGGTGGGCGCCGCGGTTGATGAGGGCTTCGTTCAAATCGCCGGGATTTGTAATCGAAAAATTACCCGCAATCATCAGGTTTCGTGTCGGCCAGATAGATTTGCGGGCGAAAGGATGGCAGGTCGAGAGGTCGTAATTGCCGGACGTGCCGTAGCGAAGGTGTCCGATAAGGAGTTCTCCGCCGAAGTTGAAATTCTGTTTTACGGTGGCGGGAATTTCCGGGATGATTCTTCCGCTACGCACCTTGTCTTCGTAATCGGCGAGCTGTCGCGAGAACATCTCGGTAAGCGCGGCGGAGCCTAATGCACGGTCGCGAGCCATGAAGCTCTCGCCGGCGGGGACGCCGAGTTTGACGCAACCGATGCCGGCGCCGTCTTGCCCTCGATTATGCTGCTTTTCCATCAGCAAAAAGAGCTGGTTAAATCCGTAAAGCGGCGTGCCGTATTTGTGCTCGTAGTATTCGAGCGGCTTTAAAAGCCGTACAACGGCAATTCCACATTCGTGCTTGATTGGATCGCTCATAGAAGTGTGCACAGAGAAAAACAAAATTTTCCGTTCTCGTCAAAATTTTTGATGGAAATACCCAAGATTTTTTTCGGAAGGCGTTCGGGCCTTTTCCCGGCAAGATCGGCGGGCTTCGCTCGGGCGGGACACGG
Organism: Candidatus Spyradenecus sp.; assembly: GCA_045651925.1. GTDB lineage: Bacteria > Verrucomicrobiota > Verrucomicrobiia > Opitutales > UBA953 > Spyradosoma. Next base: position 21,879 of record JAZRTJ010000055.1, read on the forward strand.
TGTTCATTTGAATGAAAAAAGCGTTGAAAGCCGTGGGCGGCGGGAGCATAGTTTCGCCTAAGGAAATTTCCCCCATGACCAAAGTAATTTTCTCTATTTGCGCCGTATTGGTTTTTGTCGTTGCCGTGCTTTTCTGTGCTCAGGGCTTCGGGACGGCTTTTCCGTCCGCTTCGGTAGTGGAAACGGAAGACGAAAACTATAAGCGCGGCAAGGCGTTTTCGGCCGAAAAAAAGGATTCGGAGGCGATGGAGGCTTTTTACAAAGTCGTTAATGCCCGCGACGAAGCACCGGAGTCGCATTTGGAATTGGGGTTGTTGGCGTTGCGTCGCGACATGCCGCTCGATGCCGTTTACCACCTGAGACAATACCTGCGCCAGCGTCCGGTCCCGAGCGGACTCGACCAGAAAAAAGCGCTGGTTGAGGACCAGATTCGCGCGGCGACCAAGATGTTCCTTTCCCAGCAGCCGGGACGCCCCTTTGATACGGCTTCGGCGGCGCCCGATTTTGAGAAGAAATACGATTTGTTGCGCAAGGAAAACGATGCCCTGAAGCGGGAACAACTCGTGTTGCGCCGCCGCATCGTCGATTTGGAAGGCCGCCTCGGAACTCCTTCGGGCTCCGCGCCGGTTGCAGGCGCACAGGTCGTTGCGGACACGACGACTCCGCCGGTCGTCGCCCCCGCGCCGGATTCTCCCGGCCATTCCGACATTCCCGCGACCCACACCGTGGTAAAGGGCGATACGCTAACGAAGATCAGCCAAAAATACTACGGTACCCAGAATCGCTGGCGCGAAATTTACAATTACAACCGCGACACGCTTTCAACGCCGAGCTCCCTCAAACCCGGGGACAAGCTGAAGCTCCCGCCGCAATAATTCCGATCGATGCGTCTCAATCGCCTGCGCGTTTCGCAATTCCGCAACGTGGAGTTTGCCGACCTCTCGTTTGCGGGGATGCGTATTTTTCTTTTCGGGGAAAACGCCCAGGGAAAAACCAATCTACTCGAATCCGTAAGCTTGCTGACGGCGCTCCGTTCCTTTCGGACGCGTGATTTAAAGCAATTGATTCGTCACGGCGAAAAAACGGCGCAGGCGGCATTTGAGCTCGAACACGAAATCGAAGGCGCAACGCGCGTGCTTTTTGCCGTCGATGCCTCGGGCGCCAAGCGCGTTGAAATCGGCGAGGGAACGCCCGTCAAGCGCATGGGCGAATTCGTCGGGCGCTTTCCGGCCGTCGTTTTTTCTTCGGAGGACGTGGCGATTCTGCGCGGGGCTCCGAGTGTGCGCCGCCGTTGGTTCGACGTCACTTTCTCCGCTGTCTGCTCCGAATACCTGACGCAGCTTCAGCGCTTTTACCGCGCGTTGGAATCCCGCAACAAGCTCCTCAAAAACGAGCCTGCCGCAGCCGGGCAGATGCTTGCGTTTGAAAAAATCATGGCGGAAAGCGGCGAGTTTCTTGTCCGCACCCGCGAGCGGGAGATGCAGGGACTGGCGGAAAAATTCGCCGAAATGGCGCGCCGCATTCTGGGAAGCTCCGCAACGCCGGAATTGCTTTATGCGCCAAGTGCCCGTGCAGACGGCATTCAGGCTTGGGAGGCTTTTTTTGAGCGCTCCCGCCGTACGGATTTTATTTTCCATGCAACGCAAAAGGGGCCGCATCGTGACGATTTTCATTTTCGCTTAAACGGGAAAAACGCCGCGGACTTTGCTTCGGAAGGCCAGCAGCGCGGGCTTTCCCTCGCACTCGGGTTGGCGCAGCTTGCGCTGTTCCGCGAACGGACGAAGATTGCGCCGATTGTGCTCGCAGACGACGTGCTCAGTGAGCTCGACCCGATTCGCCGCGAAAATTTCTGGCGGGAGGTCGGCGAAGAACTGCAGGTTATCGCCACGGGAACGCAGTTGCCGCCCAATCCGGAGCAATGGATCATTTTTAACGTCGTAAACGGAACCTATTCATAATGATTAAATTTATCTTGGCATCCGCTTCGCCGCGCCGGCGGGAATTGCTTGCAAAGGCCGGCTTTCAATTCGAAGTCCGCACCGCCGATGTCGTCGAAGACGAAGACCCCGACGGCAATCCGCGCGAAGCGGTCGCGCACAATGCCCGTATCAAGGCGCTGGCCGTTGCCGAGCAGTATCCCGATGCGCTGGTTCTGGGCTCCGACACGACGGTGGCGTTTCGCGGGAAGGTTTTTAATAAGCCGGCCGATCTCGACGAGGCGCGCGCAATGCTTAAAACGCTCGGCGGGAACACGCACACGGTTTACACCGGCGTCTGTCTGATCCACAAAGTCTCCGGGCTCTGCGAAGAAAACGTTTACTGCTGCAATGTGACGTTTAAGCCGCTCGACGACGCCACGATTGATTTGTATTTCAAAATTGTCAATCCGCTCGACAAGGCGGGCGCTTACGGTATTCAGGAAGGCCGCGAACTGATTATCGCTTCCTACGACGAGCCGCTGAGCAATATCATGGGATTGCCGGTCGAACTGATTGCCGGACGCATCCGCGAATTGCTCACTGCGCAATAGCGCCGTTTGGGGCCGGAGACTGTCGGACGCTATTCCAGCGGGAGCTCGAGCTGCTTGGACCGGGTGAGTTTGCGTGTTGCGGGCAGGGCGTGCGAAATTGTGATGCCGAGGAGGCGGACCGCTTTGTTGTAGGGCAAGTGCAGGCGAAGCAGGGCGCGGGCGCTTGCTTCAATTTGCGCGTATTCGCCGTAGGGTGCGGCTTGCGTGCGCGAACGCGTGATTTGCGAAAAATCCGAAAACCTAATTTTCAGGGTCAGCGTACACCCGACGAATCCGGCGCGTTCGAGGCGGCGGCTCAAATCGCGGGCGAGCGGCTCCAGGGCTTCCTCGCAGGCCTGTGTTCCGACTAAATCCTGCGGGAACGTGTCTTCGATGCCGACAGATTTGCGTTCGCGATTCGGCGTGACGGGACGTTCGTCCTTGCCGCGAACGACATCGTAGAGCCATTCGCCTGTTTTCCCGAAATGCGCCTCGAGGTCTTCCCGCGACAGAGCTTTCAGCTCGGAACCGAGGGAAATGCCGAGCTCATGCATGCGCTTTGCGGTAGCGGGACCGACGCCGTAGAACGCCTCAATAGGCAACTGCTCCAAGAAGCGCTCCGCGTCCTTCGGCAGTATGCGTGAAAGTCCGTCGGGCTTTTGCAAATCGGAGGCCGTTTTGGCGAGAAATTTATTGTAGGAGACACCGGCGGAAGCCGTGAGATTCAGCTCCTTTTTTATCGCGAGCTTGATTTCTTTCGCGATTTGCGTGGCGGTTTTCCCGTCGGGATTGTCGGTGACATCCAGAAATGCTTCGTCGATCGAGAGCGGCTCGATGAGCGGGGTGTAGCGGCGGAAAATAGCGTGAATCTGCGCGGAGACTTTTTTGTACGCCTCGAAACGCGGAGGAACGAGGACAAGGCGCGGGCAAAGGCGTTTGGCTTTGGCGACGGAAAGCGCCGAGCGCACACCGTAGCGGCGGGCTTCGTAGCTGGCGGTCGAAACGACATTGCGCGGCGAGTTCCCGGCAACGGCGACGGGAAGACCGCGCAACGTGGGATTGTCGCGTTGTTCCACCGACGCGTAAAAGGCGTCCATGTCGATATGGATGATTTTACGCATTGCGGGCAGCTCCCGAGCTAAACCCAACGCAGTTTCGTTCTCAAAATTTCGAATTCCGAGAGTGTGTTCGGCTGGAGGATTTCGACGCGTTCGTCGGACATTTTGATGCAGAGCGGGAAGGCTTTCTCGCCGGAGATCGGCGGATTGCCGTCTAAGGAGATGCCGACGGGGACCTTGTCGGAAACATTATCCACGCGGATTTCCATGGTGCGCGGGAAAACGACGGCGCGGTTGGAGAGTGTGTGCGGGCAGAGCGGCGTGAGCGCGAAGACTTCGGCGTCGGAATGAATCAGCGGACCGCCGGCGCCGAGGCTGTAGGCTGTCGAACCGGTCGGCGTCGTGAAAATCAGACCGTCGCCTCGGAAAGTATTGATGGTGCCGTATTCGATTGAATCGACGCGCAGGGCGGTCATTTGGAAATTTTCCCACGCTTTGATAACGACGTCGTTCAGGGCGTAGCGGGTGGCGGAGGGGGCGTCGTTGGCGAAGCGGCATTCGAGTAGGGAGCGGGAGACGGTGCGGCAGTTGCCCGCGAGCACGTCTTCCAAGTCGCGTTCGATGTTGCCGGCGGCGTAATTGGCGAGGTAACCGAGTTTGCCGAGATTGATGCCGAAAATCGGTACGCGATTACGTACGGCGCTTTCGACGGCGCCGAGAATCGTGCCGTCTCCGCCGATGACGCAGCAGAGTTGCGTATCCGCGAGTACGTCGCGATCAATCGGGTGATTGCCGGAAATCTGTGTCGCCAAACCATGTTTTTCCGCGACTGCGATTACGGAATCCAAGCAGGCCTCTGCGCCGGGTTTAGAGCAGTTCCAAATAACGCCAATACGGGAAATCTTCATTGGACGGATTTTAAAATTAAACGCCGAATAAAACAAGCGGCGAAACGCGGAAAGAGGAAGGATTTCGGGATATGCCGGAGCGGTTCTAATGGACGACGGCTAACGGGATTCCGCTTCGCAGAGCCAGTTCCGGAGGGCGTTCAGGGACGGGAGGACGGCGGCGGCATCGCGTCGGGCTTCGGGCGTGGGTGCGACGAGGTCCGGAATGAGGACGGCCAGGCATCCGGCGGAGAAAGCGGAGCGGAATCCGGTCGGGGAGTCTTCGACGGCGAGGCATTCGGCGGGAGGAATGCCGAGCTTTTGGGCCGTTGTTGCGTAAATTTCGGGGTGGGGTTTTCCGACGGCAACTTCGTCTCCGCAGGTCGCGGCATCGACATGTTGCCAAAGACCGGCGTGCTCAAGTTTTGCCCGGGCGCTTTCCCGGCGCGTCGATGTGGCAATGCCGATTTTCCATCCGCGCTGCTTTGCAAAATCGAAAATTGCCTCGGCTCCGGGCATGAGCGGAACACCGGCGCCGACGAGGCGGGCGTAGTGCTCCCGCGCGGAAGCCATGACGGTCTCGGCGGGAAGGGGCTTGCCGCTGCTTTCCTGCAGGATGCGCATGCAGTCGGCGGAGCGGTGCCCGACCATTTTGAGAAAGATTTCCCAAGAGACGCATCCGCCGACTTCCCGTGCGGCGGCGTCCCAAGCCTTGTGGCTGAGACGTTCGGAATCGAGGAGCGTGCCGTCCATATCGAAGATGACGGCTCGGATTTGTCGGAGAGAGGCGTTTGCTGGCATGGCGAGTTGCGTCTAAACTTTGGTAATGAGGAGGCGGGCGCAGGGCGTGCCGCCGGGTGTGGCGGGCAGGGCGTCGAAGAGGCGGATAATGTCGGCATTCCCGAGGAGGAGGCAGCCGTGGGAGTTCGGCATACCGAGCTTGTGTTCCTGATTGGTGCCGTGAATGTAAACGAATCGCGCATACGTATCGCGGTCGCCGCCTCGGTTGTAGCCGTGCTCTTCGCCTTGAATGCGGAGGATGCGCGAGGTGATGAGGTTTTCGTCGGGGGCGTTTTTCAGGAATTCGGAAAAATGCATGCCGGTCGATACGCGGGCCTTAAACACGGTTCCGGCGGGGGCTTCGGCGCCGATTTTTTCGATGACGGAAAAGAGTCCGTCGGGGGTGCCGAGAGAGTCGCGGATGCAGGAGGGGGCGGCTCGGGAGCTGGAAATGGCGTATTCGGCGATAAGGGCGTCGTCGCGGAAATGCCAGAGGCGCTGAGCCGGAATGGAGGCGACGAGGGCATCGGGCAGAACGGAGATTTTCAGCATTTCGCATTTGCGTTTCAGCTCGGCGAGGAGCATGCTTGGCAACTCTTTATTTTTTAAACAATTTTCAGTAAACGACATATGGCATACAAAGTTGGTATCGTAGGCGTGACGGGAGCAGTCGGGCAAGAAATTCTTGCATTGCTCGCGTCGAGAAATTTCCCGGTGGCGGAATTGCGTCCCTTGGCTTCTGCGCGTAGCGCGGGAAAAACAATTGAATTCGGAGGCAAAAGCTGGACGATTCAGGAAGCGACTCCGGAATCCTTTGAAGGACTGGATTTCGCGATTTTCTCCGCAGGCGGAAGCATCTCCAAGGCGCTTGCTCCCGAAGCGGCCAAGCGCGGGTGCATCGTTATCGACAACAGCTCGGCGTTCCGCATGGATCCGAATGTTCCGCTGGTGGTTCCCGAAATCAATGCGCATGCGCTGAAGGATCACAAGGGCATTATCGCCAATCCGAACTGCTCGACGGCGATTGCGCTCATGGGGCTTTATCCGCTTCACAAGGCATTCGGCCTGAAGCGCTTCTTCGCATCGACTTATCAGGCGGTTTCCGGAACGGGCGCTGCGGCGATGGAAGAATTGAAAAATCAGGTCAAGGCCTGGGTTGCGGGCGAGCCTGTCGAAAGCAGTGTTTATCCGTACCAGATTGCATTTAACCTGCTCCCGCACGTCGATTCCTTCCTCGAAGACGGCTACACGAAGGAAGAAATGAAGATGCTCAATGAAGGGCGCAAAATCATGGAATTGCCGGAAATGGTTTGCACCTGCACCTGCGTGCGCGTGCCGGTTTTCCGTGCGCACTCGATTTCCATCGATGCGGAATTCGAAAAACCGGTCAGCGTAGAAGCCGCCCGCAAGGCGATTTCCGAATTCGTCGGTGCGGAAGTGCAGGACGATCCCGCGAATAAGGTTTACCCGATGCCGCTCTTCTACCAGAACAAGGTAAAATGCGGCGTGGGACGCATCCGCAAGAACACGGCGTTCGACAACGGCCTCGCTCTTTGGGTGTGCGGCGACCAGCTCTGGAAGGGCGCGGCGCTCAACGCCATCCAAATCGCCGAGGAAATGGATCGCCAAGGTCTCTTGAAAAAGTAAATCCGGACAAACGACGACGGATAGGCGCGGCTTTTCGAACGCAGCGCTTATCCGTTTGTTTTTATCTGCGCTTTTTTTGTTTCGCGGCTTCGCAAAATCATTAGGATGTAACGCAAACTCCGCTTTCCGAACGTGTTGAACTCCAAACAGCTTCTCCTCGCCGCCGTTCCCGCTTTTATCTTTGCGGGGACACTTTGGGCCTCCTCCGAAAATACCGACGGCATTTTGCCGACGGAAGTCGCGGATCTTGCCGCCGGCGATACGGGGGAAAACGCGGAAGGAATCCCCGTCACCTACACGCGCTTTTCGCTCGGGAAAGACGGTGTCGTTCGCTACGAAGATGCGGAGCTGGCGTTGGGTGACATCCGCGTGCGTGCGGACGAAGTGATTTACGAAACCGAACAGGAGCACTTCCGGGCTTCCGGAAACGTTCAAGTCAATTTTGCGACCTTGCGCGTTTTGGCCGATTCGGTGGATCTCAATCGCGGGACGGGCAAACTTGAGGCGCAAAATGTCGTCGGAAGCGCTGACGTTCTCTTTTTCGAAGCCGAAACGATTTCCGGTGTCTCCGCGGAATCGAAGGAGATGGTAATCGAAGGAGCGACGCTCTATTTCGGCGAACCGCATTGGAGCTCGGTTTCCTTTGAGGCAAACAGTATTCGCTACGACAAGGAAGCGGATTGGCTCCACCTCGATGCCTCCGTTTTCCGTGTTGCCGGCGTTCCCGTCCTGCCGCTTCCCGCACTCTCCCTGCCGCGCTTTGACCGTCCGCCCGTGCGCATATGGGCAAACACCGGAAGCAAGTCCGACACCGGCGCGTATTTCCGGACGACGACCCATCTGACGCTTTGGGAGGAGTACGAACCGGGACTTTTGCTCGATTTCTATGAACGCTCGGGCCCGCTCGTCGGTCCCGCCCTGGCATACGACACGCGGGAAGAAGGTTCGCGCCGCTGGGTTTTCGGCGACTTCCAATCGGCCTATATCAACGATACGGGGTCGCACGAAGAAGATATTTACGGTAACGGAATCGGCGGCAAACGCGGTTTTATCAACTGGTTCCACAAACAGCGCCTCGACGCCCTCGAAATCACGGCTTCGATCCACCGCTGGAGCGACTCGGAAGTCATGGACGATTTTCGTCCGGCGATTTACAACGAGAACCAGAACCCGGATAATTTTGTCGAATTCGTCATTCCGGATCGCGCGTACTACCTGTCCGCCATCACGCGGATGCACCTGAACGATTACCAGAGTGTTCAGCAACGTCTTCCGGAGTTGCGCTTCGACGTCATGCCGAATGAAATCGGGAAGAGCGGACTTTTTCAGCGTCTCAGCGCATCCTACGCCGCGCTCGTCGAAGCCGACAGCGACCAGTATCACCTTACGCAGACCAATGACCGCGACGAATTGAAGAGCTCCCGCGCCGATTTCTATTACGGCGTAGATGCTCCGATAAAATTCGGCGACATCGCTACGCTGACACCCGTTGCCGGCATTCGCACGACCTTTTACGGGAACATGGTGCCCGAAAGCAACGATACCTATTGGCGTACGCTCGGACAAATCGGATTTGACCTGCAGTTTTTGGTGACGGGACGCTCCGATTACCAAAACGAAACCTGGGGTATCGACGGCTTGCGTCACGTTCTCCGCCCGATTGTTCAATACCGCTATCTGCCGGGGACGGATTCCCAGAGCGCCCGCATTCCGCAGATTGACCGCGATATTTACCGCGACGCACCGACAATCCTCGATCTCGGGGAAAATCGTGCCGTGGACCAAATTTACGACGAACACATTTTCCGCCTCGGACTCGAAAATCTTTTCCAGACGCGCGACAGGGAATACGGCTCCCGCGATCTCGCGGAGCTCAATATTTACCAGGACATCCGTAAAACGGAACGCCCGGTCAATAACCGCAATCTGAGCGATAATTTCATCGTTCTCAATCTCCGCCCGGCCAATTGGATCTCTTTCGCCTTTGCTCATCGCATGGACGTTTATGACTTTAAAACGAAGTCCCTCAAGTCCAGCGTGAGCTTTACCGACGGCGATCTGTGGACGGCCACCTTGGGCGCCCATTTCGTCTCCAACGACGACCTTACGTACTACGGTTGTGACCCGCGTGCCCGCCAGTACACCATTCGCGCCGATTATCGTCTGAATTCTTACTTCCAGATTTACGGCGATTGGCGCTACGACGACGAGAAAAACTATTTTACCGACCAATACTACGGCTTGCGCCAGCGCCTCGGGAATTCTTGGACAATTGATTACTACGTGCGCCACCAGCGTGACACGAGCGACGGCGGTTGCGACCTTTCCGTCGGCATTTCCGCCAGCCTTTTGGCTTACTAAAAGACGATGGACGGCGCATCGGCAAATCCTGCTCAAAATCCCTCCGGCGGTGAAGACGGACTCCACGTCGGTAACGTGCAGGACGGACTTTTCCCGGATACGGTGCCCGCCGTGCGCCTTTCCAAATTCGAAGGGCCGCTCGATCTCCTTCTCTTCCTGATCCGCAAAAACGAAATCGATATTTACGATATTCCCATCGCGGAAGTTGCGCGTCAGTACATGGACATCCTGCGCAAGAACGAGCAGATGAACATCGATGTTGCGGGAGAATTTTTCGTCATGGCGGCGACGCTCATGTACATCAAAAGCCGCATGCTTTTGCCGTCGAGCGAAATGCCGGCGGACAACGATGCCGCAGAGTCCGGGGATGACGATCTTGACCCGCGCTGGCAGCTCGTCCGCCAGCTCATTCAGTACCGCCGCCTCAAGGAATCTGCCCGCTACATCGCTAATCTGATCGAGCAACAGCAGAATTTTCTTCCGCGGGAAATCACCAAGCCCGAAGCCACGGAAGAGCGTCCGCTTGCCCCGCTCGGGAAAATGGACCTCTGGAACGTTTTTAACCTCGTTCTCAAACGCCTTTCCGAACGCATTCTGCCCGGCGAAATTCAGGACGACACCGTTACGATTGCCGCGCGCATGGAGGTGATTATCGAGCGCCTGAAAACGCAGAAATCTTTTACCTTCACTTCGCTGCTTCCTGAGCAAATCACGATTCCGATGCTTGCGACAACTTTCCTCGCTTGCTTGGAATTGGCGCGCCTCGGGCAAATGAGCGTGCGGCAGGACGAACTTTTCGGAGAAATTTACTGCGACGCCCGCGAACCCGGCGACGAGCTGCCCGCTCCCGCCAACGGCGAGCAAATCCACGACGACCCTCTTTTTGCGGAGCTTGAAAAATGAGAATTACCGGCGGCACGGCACGCGGCATCCCGCTTGCGCTTCCTCAACGCGGCGAAATTCGTCCTGCGACGGATTATATTCGCGAGGCGGTGTTTTCCTCGCTCGGAGACTTACCCGAAGACGCACGTATTCTGGACGTCTTCGCAGGCACGGGTGCTTACGCGCTCGAAGCCGTTTCCCGCGGTGCGCGTTCCGCATGTCTCATCGATAAAAACGCTGCCGCCACCGCGATCCAGAAAAAGAATTTTGCCGCCGTGAAGAAATCCCTCGAAGCGGCCGGAAAGGCGATTCCGCAAATCGATTTCATCTCGCTCGACCTGCTGAAAGAAAATCCTTTTCCGGCAGGCTTCCCGCGCGTCGATCTGATTTTCTGCGATCCGCCTTGGGCACTTTGGAAAAGCACGCAAATCGTAAATCTTGTTACGGCGCTTGCTGCTTTGGCGGACGAAGCGACGCCGTGGGCGCGTCTGATCCTTGAAGCTCCGAGCGGTTGCGAACCGCCTGTCCCCGCCGGCTGGGAGCTCGCCAAGCGCATCGGGAAAAAGGGCAAAGACCAACCCGTCGCCGCAGTCCTGAAACGAGCTGTCGTTTAACGGCATTTCGCCGCGTTGCGGGCGAATCCCGCAACTTTGTCAAAACTCACGCGGCCTTCCGTTTTGTACAAAAAAAGACCGAGCGTAAACTCGGTCTTTTTATCGGAACGGGAAGGGCTATTTCGCCTTCGGAATGTCTTCCCCGATTTCGATTTCCTGCGGGTGATTGCGCTTTTCCTTTTCGAGGCGGTGTGCCCGACGGATTTGGCGAATCAGCTTGTCCATCAATTCGTCAATCGACTTGTAAAGGTCGTCCGAGGTGATGCTCAGGATGATATTCGGACCGGGAATTTCGAGCGACGCTTTTGCAACGAACGAGCTATTCGGGTCTTTAGTCGGGATGTATTCCAATTCAAAATTCGCACGGATAATGCGGTCGTTATGCTCAAAAAGCTTGGAGGCTTTTTCGGTGACGTAAGTCTTCAGGGCTTCCGTCAAATCGAGGTTGATACCGCTGATGTTGATTTTTCCATTCATGGGGTCTGTTTTTTTACTCCTGGGGTTTGGGGTTTTAGGAGCTTGTTTCGCGAATCGCTAACAAGAATTCGGGCTTCTCCCGAACTGCCAAAATTAGAACAGCCGCACGCGAAAAACTCAATCCTAAAATTGCTTTTGGCGCTTTTCTCCGGAACGTGGAAATCTTCCTTTTTCTGCGGTTTTCGGCTTCTCAATGTTTACGAATCCGCTATGCTTTCCGCATGTCCGAATTTCTTTTTGTCGAATATCCGAAATGCACCACCTGCCAGCGTGCCAAGCACTTTCTCGAAGGGCGTGGCATTGCTTTTGAAGATCGCCACATCGTCGAAGAGCGTCCGAGCGCCGAAGAGTTGCGCATCTGGATTGCCCGCAGCGGGCTTCCCGTAAAGAAGTTTTTCAATACCTGCGGACTGCGCTACAAGGCTCTGGCGCTCAAGGACAAGCTTCCCGCCATGAGCGAAGACGAGCAAATCGCTCTTTTGGCGAGTGACGGCATGCTCGTCAAACGCCCGCTCCTCATCTCAGATTCCGCCGTCCGCGTCGGATTCAAATCCGCCGAGTGGGAAAAGCTCTAAGCAGGACGCGGGAGGCGTAGCCTATGGACGGCTGCAGGCAAGCATATAAAAACTTGCCAGAGCTCCCGTAGAATCATGAAATGGTGGCATGCATATTTTTAAATCCTTTCGGACTTTATCGGCACGTTTTTTCTGGGCTCCGATTTGCCTCTTGGGCGTTGTTGCCTGCTCGGAAAGCGGCGTGACTCCGGACAAGCTTTCCAATCAAAAAACTATGAGTAACAATACAGTTGAAGAAGTGGCTGTCCTTACGACGAGTGACGGCGAAATGGTCATCAAATTCTGGCCGGAAGTCGCACCCAAAACCGTCGAAAATTTCAAAAAGCTCGCACGCGAAGGCTTTTACGACGGAACGGCGTTTCACCGCGTCATCAAGGGCTTTATGATTCAGGGCGGCGACCCGCTCACGAAGGACGAAAGCAAGCGCGGCTTGTGGGGTACCGGCGGACCGGGCTATAACATCCGCGCCGAATTCAACACGAAACCGCACGTTCGCGGCGTGATTTCGATGGCGCGTTCCCAGCACCCGGACAGCGCCGGCTCGCAGTTCTTTATCTGCCACGGCGACGCCCGCTTCCTCGACCGCCAGTACACGGCATTCGGCCAGTTGATCAAGGGCGACGAAGTCCTCGAAAAGATCGCTTCCGTCCCCTGCACGGGCCCGGAACGCAGCTCGCCGATCGAACGCAAGGCGCTTGTCAGCGTGAAAATCGTTCCTGCCGACGAAGTGAAATAATTCGCTTTAACGCTTATAAAAAAAACGTTCCCGTGGAATTTCACGGGAACGTTTTTTGTTTTGGCGAATCGCCGGAAGCTTATTTCGCTTCGAAGAAGGCTCTGTAGGCCTTGTAGGTCATGTACGTATCGTGCTTGGAAGCGATTTCCCACGGTGCGTGCATGTTCAGGAGCGGCGTGCCCATGTCGATAACGTTCATGCCGTAGCGCGACATAAACATCGCGATCGTTCCTCCTCCGCCGACATCGACGCGACCGAGTTCGCCGACCTGCCAGACAACGCCCGCAGCGTCGAAGATTTCGCGCAGTTCGGCGACAAATTCCGCCGAGGCATCGTTTGCGCCGCCTTTTCCGCGAGCACCCGTGTACTTGATCATGCTCACGCCCGCATTGAGTGCCGCCATGTTGCCCGGCGAGCTGCTGTTCGGGAAGAGCGGATCGTGCGCGGCGCAGACGTCGGCGGAAAGCATCGACGAGGCTTCGAGTGCGCGGCGGACGATGATGTCGGAATAATTCTTTTCCTGGCGGAAGATGAGCTCGGCGATGGAGTTTTCAAAGAAGGTGGAATCCATGCCGGTGGCGCCGACGGAGCCGATTTCTTCCTTGTCGCAGAGGAGGACGACGGCGGTCTTTGCCGGAACGCCCTTCATGTCCATCATGGCTTGGAGGCCGGCGAAAGCGCAGATGCGGTCGTCGTGGCCGTAGCCGGCGATGAGCGAGCGGTCGAATCCCATTTCGCGCGGCATACCTGCGGGGACGATTTCGAGTTCGGCGGAGATGAGGTCCTGTTCCGTCAGACCGTATTCTTCTTCGAGGATGCGGAGGACGTGAAGCTTTACCTTTTCCTTAACATCGGCGTCGTCCTTGGCTTCGGGGCAGGGCGTGGTCGCGATGACGAGGTCGAGGTCTTCTCCCGGGAAGGCTTCGCTGAGGACCTTGGCGGCTTGGGCTTGTCCGAGGTGCGGAAGAATGTCCGAAATCATGAAAATCGGGTCGCCGGCTTTGTCGCCGACCGCGATTTCCACCTTGGATCCGTCCTTGCGAACGACGGTCCCGTAGAGGGCGAGCGGATGCGCGACCCATTGGAATTTCTTGATGCCGCCGTAGTAGTGGGTGTCGAAATAGGCGATGCCGTTCTTTTCGCAGAGCGGAACGGGCTTGAGGTCGATGCGCGGGGCATCCGTGTGGCCGCCGACGACGCGTACGCCGCTCGAAACGGCGTCTTTCCCGATGACGGCTGCGAAAAGCGTCTTGCCGTGGTAGCCGCGATAAACCTTGTCGCCGGCCTTGAGCGTTTTGACGGACGCGAGCGGCTTGAAGCCCTGCTTTTCGAGCAAGCGGACGGCTTCGGCGTAGGCGCGGCGCTCGGTTTTGGCGACGCTGAGGTAATTCATGTACGTGGCGATGTAGCTGTCGAGCGCCTTGCGTTCTGCGGGAACGAGTTTGTTGACGGAGTCCTCGCGCTTAAAGACGCCTTTAACGGCAGCGGGGGATTTTTTCTTTTCGGGTTTTTTCGTAGCCATATTGAGAAAAATTTTGGTGCGGGAAATGATTTTTTTCAAATGCAATCGGAGGCTGTTTTTGTGCGATGCGTTTAATCTGGCGGCGTCGTCTTACTTCGTCGCGATGTGGACGGCGACGATGGAGAAGGTCAGGCCGAGAGCGCGGACTTCGGAGAAGCCGGCGGCGCGCAGTTCTTCCGAGAGTTTTTCTTTCGGCGGGAAGGATTCGATGGAGCCGGCGAGATAGTCGTAGGCCTTGCGGTCGCCCGTGATTGCCCAGGCGATCAGCGGGAGTGCGAGCTTTAGGTAAAGATAATAGAACGGGCGAAACAGCGTTGCCGGCTGGGTGAATTCGAGAATGAAGGCTTTGCCGCCGGGGCGCAGGATGCGACGCAATTCCCGCAGGCCGCGCGGGCGGTCTTCAAAATTGCGGACGCCGTAAGCGATTGTGAGCGCGTCGGTCGAATCGCTTTCGAGCGGCAGCTGCATGCAATCGCCGAAGGCAAAGCGGATTTCGGGTTGCGTGTTTTGGCGTTGCTGGCGTTCCCGCGCGACATGGAGCATGGCTTCGCAGAAATCGTACGCGCCGATTTCGGCTTCCGGGAGGCGTTTGCGCAGGGCGAAGGCGATGTCGCCGCTTCCGGTTGCCAGGTCCGCAATTTGCTGCGGCTTTTCCTTTGCGACGAGGCGGACGAGCTTGCGTGCCCAGTAATGGCAGGCGCCGCCGCTCAAAAGCGTATTGGCGAGATCGTAGCGTTTCGCGATTCCCGCGAACATTTTTTGAACTTTAATTCCTTCCGGCATATAGAACTTGCCTTGATTAAATGCTAAGCCTTCCTGCGGCGCAATAGCTATATCTCGGCTCGCCGTTCGCCGATTCCCCGTTTCCCGCTCACGATTCCGAAACTTGCTGTTGAAAAGCCGTCGCGCGAAAATCTAAGATACGCGTATGGAAACAATTATTCGGGGTGCCGGCTGGTTTCTGTGGCCGCTCGGCTTTTGTTCGTTGCTCGCCGCCTTTATCGTCGTCGAACGCCTGATTGCGCTGCGGGCCTCCCGCATTCTTCCGGCGCAGGCGCTTCCGCTGATTCTCGCCGGAGATTTCCGGGGCGTGGCTCAGGCTTTCCCGAAGACGACGGCCGGGCGCATTGTCCGCTTTGCGATCGAGGAAAATCCCGATAAGGATGCGCTTGCCGCTTACGCCCGCCTCGAGTTTTCCCGCATGGAGCGCGGCCTCTTTCTGCTCGATTCCGTGGTCGCCGTGGCTCCGCTCATCGGCCTTTTCGGAACCGTTTACGGCCTCTTCACGCTCTTTCCGGAAAGCGGCGGCTTGCCGGATCAGGCAACGCTGACGCGCGGCGTGGGTTTGGCGCTGACGACGACGATGCTCGGCCTTTTCGTCGCGATGCCGTCGCTCTTTGCCAATAATTTTATTCTCCGGCGAATCGACATTCTGGCGGCGCGCGTCTCTTTGCTCGTCGAACGCCTCAACGCAAGGGAACGCTAAAATTTCATGCCCGAAGCCCTTTACACCCGCCGCCGGCGCATTTCCGGAATTAACATCGTGCCGCTCATCGACGTGATGACGGTGCTGATTTTTTTCTTCCTGATGAGCATGAAGTTCGACGACATCGCGCAATTGGGAATTACGCCGCCGAGCGCGGAATCCGCCGCCAAAAACCGGACGGAGACGCGTCTGGTTGTTGCCGTTGACCGCGACGGTGCCTTCTTCGTCAATTCCGAAGCCGTGCCCGCCGAACGGGTTGCGGAGACGCTCAAGCGCATTGCGGAAGAACAGAAGACGCAATCGCTCGTACTCGTTGCCGACGAAGATGCGCCGACGAAATACACTGTTTTTATCGTCGACCAGGCGCAGAAAAACGGTCTCCATATCCAGCTTTTAACAAGAAATGCCCATGAATAAAGTCTTTGTATTTTTAGGAATCGCTCTGGCGGGAACCTTGCTCTTTCCCGCGTGCGCAAGCCAACACAACGATGTTTGGAGCGAGCGCCCGGTTCGGGAAGAACGTCCGTCGCGGGAGACGCGCAAGCAGAAGCGCGACCACCTCCGCTATGTCCTCAGTAAGGTGGTCCTTGTACGCATGAATGCAAAGGGGCAAATCTGCATCGGCGAGGACGATTCCGTACTCCTGACGCCCTTCGAGTTTTCGTCGGAAATCTCCAAAATCGGGAAGTCCGAACCCGGCAAGCCCGTTCTGTTTTTCTATGACCGCGAAGCCGCCGTCGCGCGTCCCGACGTGCGGAACTTCATCATTCGCGAGTGCTCCCGCGCCAAGCTCGGAAAAATCTATACGGACGTCCCCGACAAACTTTAAACATTCCTCTTCGTCGCTTGTTTCCCATGGCTTCGGTAAAAAAATGCATGAAACGGTTGGCCTGCGTTGCGGGCGGCGCGGCGTTGTTGGCGGCGGGAAGTTTTGCCGTGCTTTCGTTGGATTCCGTTCAGGAAAAAATTGCCTGTGCCGCTCTTGAGCGCGCCGGCATACAAGCCGAGTTCGGAGCCTGGGAGTCGCGCCTTTTCTCGGAATTTCATTTGCGGGAAATCGTGCTCAAGCGCGGGAGCGATTGCCGCGTCGAAATTCCGGAGCTGAAGCTTCGCGTCGGACTTTTTTCGCTGATTTTTTCCTCCCGCCTGGACTTGGAGGCTGCCTTTGAAAAAACGAATCACGTGATGTTTGCGGGGACGGATTTTGAGCTCGCCGTCGAAGCCTGCACATTGAGCAATCTCCCGGGTGCGAAAAATCAGCTCGCCGGAACTCTGGTCGCACGCAAGGGCGAAACTCCGGCTCGGGCGCGATTTGCATTCGAAAGCGAAAACCGCAGTTTCATCCGTAAAGCCGCCTTGTCGGCATGGCTTGCCGGAACGCGCACGGCACGTTTGGATTTTGACGGCATCGAATGTGCTTTGGACGAGGCGGGAGCTTGGACGATTGCGGACCGCGATTCCGCCCGCTCGGCACTCGCCGGCAAAGGTACGTTCAAGGACGGAGTTTTGTCCGGAACACTGCAGGCGAATTTGGACGGAGAGCGTTTCCGCGCTTTCGGCATCGGCGACAGTCTGCCGCGTTGGAGCGCCCGCTGTGACAGCAGTCTCTCCGGAGAACTTGCTGCCGATTGCTATTCGTTGCAACCGCGATTTGATATCCGTGTCGCCGAACCGGCGGGAACTTTTTCCGGTATTGCATTGCTTCCCGAAATGCGCCTGAACGGAGAGGGCTGTTTCGACGTCCGTGATTCCGGATTCTCCTTAAAAACCTGTTTCGCGAAGCTCTCGGCCGTGACGGAAAACGGCGAGTCCGTCGTCTTTGCGGAACTTTCCGTTCCCGGGCTGCTGCGTCTCAGCTATTCTCCTGAAGAGGGGCTCGAAATCGGCGGAGAAGACCGTGCGGACGGCCTTGCGCGCCTGCGTTTCAATGCCGTTCCGCTTTCCTTGGTGAATCCGTTTATTGCACAATTGCCGCAGGGAAAAAGCGTGGAGCTGGCCGGAACGCTTGACGGAAGTTTTGTGCTGACGCGGGAGGCGGACGGTGTTTTGCGCCTGACGGGGAAGGACGCGCTTGAACTGCGGGACTTTGCTTTAATAACGGGCGGTGACAGCATTCTCTCCGGACTCTCCGCACGTTTGCCCGTATCCGCGTCTCTGTGCGGCAACACGGCAAGCGTTGAACTGAAAGATGCGCGGGTGACGGGCGAAAACGGAGTCCTCGTTGCCGGTGCCGATTGCGCGGGTACGCGTGACTTTGCACTCGAAACAACGCGTCTGGAAGCCGCCGTCCGCGTCCGTTCCGAAGCCCTCTCGCAGAAGTGTTTTGAAGATTTTTTTGACGGTCTTCCCGATAAGGCAATCGCCGCGGAAGCCAAGCTTAAGGCGGAAATTTCCGATAACGAAATCGCGGTTTCCGCCCTGAATTGCTCGGTCTTCGAAAGCGGGGAGGGCACACGCACGCTTTTGTCCGCCGATACGGAACCCTTCCGTTTTGAAGCCGGCAATCCCTTCATCGGACTTGCAGGGAAGCAAATCAATTTCCGCGCGCAGGCCTTTCCGCTGGCCTTGCTTGACCCGCTCGCCCGCAGAAAGTTCTTTTTCTCCGGAACGCTCGACGGCGAAATCGCCTTTGTCGGCGAAAAGGACAAACTTGCTTTCGTGAGCGAAAAACGCGGTATTACGATTCGGCATTTTCATATGGAAAATGCGCGGAGGCAGACGCTCTTGGATGACCTGTTTTTGCGCTCTGACGAAAACCGTCTCAATATTTCCCGTGACGATTCCGGGCGATTTCTCACCGAAATCAGTCTGAAAAATGCGCGGCTGAAAAATGGCGATGACCGGCGCTTGGCTTCGGGGGACCTTTATTTGAATTTTTCCGGCAGAGAATTAGTTACGCTGCGCGGCGAGCTCGAAGGCGATCTCGGTGGAATCTGCTCTCAGGCGCTCTTGGCTCCCGTCGGCAATATCGGCGGCGGGACGCTCGAAGTGCACGGCGGATGGGATGCACTTAAGCAAATCACCAAGCTCGAAATCAACTGTCGCAATTTGCGTTCCCGAGGTCCCGATCCGGTCGCACTCGACGGGCTCCGCTGGGTTTGCGAACACAATGCCGGGACGGATAGCAATGCCGTGGCGCGCCTGCAAATGACGCTCGAAGGAAGCGAGCGGTCCTATGCGGATCTTTGTTTTTCGAAATTGGATTGGAACCGGCGGGAAAAGAAGACCGATTTTGATGCGGTGATGACCGCGGAAAAAATCGTCGCCGAAGACCTGATGCGCTTGGCGGAGATGCTGTCTCCCGCCAAAAGCGTTGTCGCCGTCGCAGCCGTTAAATCCGCTGAAAAAATCACGGCGTCCCGAAGCGCTTCGGCCGATGTTTTCGGAGAGAAATCTCCCGCAGCACCTTCGAAAACTCCTAATGCTCAGGTCGCGTCCGTACCGCAAAGCGCGGGGAAATCCGCGACGTCGCAATACGTCGCTGCCCCGCCCGGAACCGTGCGTCCGAAACTTCCGTGGGAAGGCGTGACGGGACGCCTTCAATTCCGGATCGACGAATGTGTCGTGCCGGAAAACCGCATTCGTGACATTGCGGGGTCGTTGCAACTTGATCCGAAGCGCGGTGAAATCATTGTCGGCTGTGACACGTTTTTCGGCGGTACCCTGAAGTCAAAAACGGTTCTCGAAGCGCGGGATGCCGCCTGTTTCGCGAAAACAAAAATTGTCGTTAAAGACTCCCGTCTCTATGAAGCTGTTCCCGCGCTGAGAGCCGAGAATCCGCCGGTAGTCGAAGGCATGTTTAATCTCGAGTTGTCCGCGGAATCGCTTGCTCCGAGCCTTGAAACGCTGGCGCGGCATGTTTCCGCCGAAGCGCACTTAATCGGTCGCGACGGACGCATCCGTATTTTCTCGGCGGACAACGCCAAGCTGCGCAATGTCGGCGAGTGGGCGCGGGTCGGCGGGAGCGTGGCGGAACTGGTCGGCGCTTTCGGCGGAAAAAAACTGCGCCGCACGGTCAAGGCTGCCAATCGCCTGCGGGAATACCTGGAAAACTTTCCGTTCGAGCAGCAGGAACTTCGCCTCCGCTACAAGGCCGGAGAGCCGATTGTCTGCGAAAAATTTCTCCTGCGCAACGAGCTTTTGAAAATTACGGGGCAGGGCGAAATCGCCTATTCGGAAGGCGTTCCGATTCAAGATGCTCCGCTCGCCATGCGGGCCCGCCTCGATGCGCGCGGCGAACTCGAGGAGCTGATGACGACTTTGGGCATTCTGAAGCAGCCGGAACGTATTACCGAGACAGATGGCACAAGCTATGTCGTCGGCCCGGAATTCAAGTGCTCAGGCACCCTCAATCGCTTCTCCAACAACCTTTTGGAAACCCTCCTGAACGCGCATTAGCAACGCAACGATTGCCGGCTGCCGGAGGCGAGCCCTTGGCGTTTAAGCTTATTTTCCGCTTTTGGCGGCTTCGCGGAGCGTGAGCACTTCGCATTGCGGGGTGCGGGCTTCGTCGTCGTTCGGAGCGGCGGGGACGGCGATTAGGAAGTAGCACTGCGTTTTGATGAGACGCATGGAATTGGCGTAGCGCCAGCTGCGTTTGACGGCTTCGGGGCTGTTTGCCGCGGCGAGAATTTTAAAGGAAAAGGAAGCGCTTTCCTGCTCGGGGCTTAGCGCGTGGATTTTGCGGCATTCTCCGGGAAGAAATTTTTCGGCTTCCCCGCCGCGGATTTGGATACGCAGGGTTTGCGGAGAAAGATTGCAGAATGCAACGGTGCCGCCCGGGGTGCGGGCTGCCTTCAAATCGAGCACTTCGGGGGCGAAACTCGCCTCTGCTTCGTCGGTGCGTTCCGGGGCCGGGACGAGGATGACGGCGCAGTCGCGGACGCCGGCGGGAATGTCGATTTTGCCGCAACTGACGTAGTTGCCGTTGCCTTCCTTTTTATAGACGGCAATCGGGTTGTTGCCGCGAAATTTGTAGGGTGCGGGTGCAAGGGCGCGCAGGGAACCGTCGATTTTTTTGTAGTCGGAGGTCTTAATAAAAAATTCGCCCCGTGCGTCGTCCGGGCGCATCCAGACAAAGTGGATGTTGGCATCGATGAGTGCGCCGAAAAGATTGCCGGCGGCGAGGCAGAAGAGGGTGCACAGGAGGAAAAAGCGGCTACGGGGTTTCATGTTTTTCGGTTTTGTCTTAGTAATAACCGTTCCGGCTTCGCTTGAAAAGCGCTGAATCCGAATTTTTATTTGTTCCCGCGGGGAAAAAGGAGTAGGCTTGCGGAAGATTTACAAGCAGTATCTTATGAAAACCGTATTCGTTCCTCGCGAAACCGCGGATAATGAGACGCGTACCGCGCTCATTCCGCAAGACGTGTCAATCCTCACCCGCACGGGATTTGAAATCTCCGTTGAAAGCGGTACCGGCTTAAAGTCCGGCTATCTCGATGCCGACTACGAAAAAGCGGGCGCCAAAGTCGTTCCCGCCGCCGAAGCCGCCTCGGCACTTGCCGCCGCCGACATCGTTCTGCGCGTGCAAAAGCCGGAAAACGCCAAGGGTCTCAAGTCCGGAGCGCTTCATCTGAGCTACATGGATCCGTTCAACGAAAAGGAATTGCTCAACGATTTCGCCAAGTCCGGCGTTCGCGCAGTTTCTCTCGAAATGATTCCGCGTACGACGCTCGCTCAGAAAATGGACGTGCAGTCGTCGCAGACTTCGCTTGCCGGCTACTACGCGGTCTTGCTCGCGGCCTCAAAACTTCCGAAAATTTTCCCGATGATGATGACGCCGGCGGGAACGATTTCCCCGGCACGCGTGTTTATCATCGGTGTCGGCGTTGCCGGGTTGCAGGCAATCGCAACGGCCAAGCGCCTCGGCGCGCGCGTCGAAGCGTTCGACACGCGCCCGGTCGTCGAAGACCAGGTTAAGTCGCTCGGAGCCAAGTTCGTCAAAATCGACCTCGGCGAAATGGGGCAGACGGCTCAGGGCTACGCGAAGGAACTTACGCCGGAACAGATCGAAAAGCAGAAAGCCGGTCAGGCGAAGGTTTGCGCGCAGTCCGACGTTGTCATTACGACGGCAAAGGTCTTCGGCCGCAAGGCTCCTCTCCTGCTCACGAAGGACATGATTGCGGGCATGAAGCCGGGTTCGATTATCATCGACATGGCGGTTTCCACGGGCGGGAACGTCGAAGGTTCCGACCCGACGAAGGAAGTCGTCACCGAAAACGGCGTACGCATCATCGGCGGTGACGGGCTTGAACGTTGCGTTCCTGCCGACGCTTCCCGCATGTTCTCCGGGAATATGACGGCGTTCCTCACGCACTTCTGGGACGAAGAAGCCAAGACGCTCAAGGTTGACCGTGAAGACCCGATCATGGGCGGTTGCCTCCTTACCGAAGGCGGAGCCGTTGTCCACGAACGTTTCAAAGCTGCGTAAGAAACTTTTTCGTTAAAACCGCAAATTTTTTCAAATTCACGCAAATTTC
Source organism: Candidatus Spyradenecus sp. (assembly GCA_045651925.1). Classification (GTDB taxonomy): domain Bacteria; phylum Verrucomicrobiota; class Verrucomicrobiia; order Opitutales; family UBA953; genus Spyradosoma. Next base: position 43,892 of record JAZRTJ010000055.1, read on the forward strand.
TTTTCTGATGTCATTTTTATTCAAGCAGGAATGTTTCGACATTATAGGTGCTTGTATGGAATTGCATCGGGAACTCGGGAAAGGTTACAGTGAAGCTGTTTATCAGCAGACGCTGGAGATCGTTTTTGAGGAAAAGGGAATTCCCGCAGAGCGTGAAGTTTTACTTCCGATTTATTTTCACGGTAGAAAGCTTGAGAAGATTTACAAGGCGGACTTTCTTGTTTTCGGAGAAATAATTTTAGAGTTAAAAGCCGTTTCGGATTTGCTTCCGGAACATCGCGCGCAACTCATCAATTATCTGAAGATTACCAAGAAAAAAGTCGGTTTGTTAGTCAACTTTGCTAAATCGTCGCTTCAATTTGAGCGATTGGTTTATGAAGAATCGAGAGGCGGAGTTTAAAATTTGTGCGAATTTGCGGAAATTTGCGGTTTAAAGAATAAATTTTAACCTAAATTAAATACACTATGGAAATGATAATGTTGTTTTTCGTTTTCGTGATGGCGGCCTTCCTCGGGTTTGAGCTCATCGCGAAAGTGCCGTCGCAGCTGCACACGCCGCTGATGTCGGGCACGAATGCCATCTCCGGCATTACGATTGTCGGTGCGCTTGCCGTTTGCGCTATTCAGGCGACGGGAACGCTCGGCATGATTCTCGCGTTTATCGCGATTGTGTTTGCGACGATCAACGTTGTCGGCGGCTACATGGTCACCGACCGTATGCTCGGCATGTTCAAGAAGAAAGGAAAGTAATCCATGACTACCATGATTTTGGCTCAAGAAACGGCAGCAGCCGTTCCCGCGACGGTGATCAACCTCGCTTACATTGTCTCGTGCGTCCTGTTTATTTTCGGGATTAAGCGCCTCGGCAAAACCGAAACCGCCCGCAGCGGGAACTTCCTCTCCGCGCTCGGGATGCTCATCGCGGTGATCGCGGTCTTCTTCGATGCGGACGTGATGAAGTCCTGGAACACGCAGGACTGGATGCAAAACGGCTACCTGTGGTGCTTCGGCGGTATCGTGCTCGGTGCCGTCATCGGTGCCGTTTGGGCGAAGAAGGTTAAAATGACCGGCATGCCGGAACTCGTCGCGCTCTTCAACGGCTTCGGCGGTTTGGCTTCGCTCCTCGTCGCCTGGTCGGAATTTGCGAAAGTTAATCCGGACGGCACACCCGTTTCTCACGCGCTCACGGCGGACAACGCTGTCAGCGAAGTTTCGCTTTATCTGACGATTCTCATCGGGGCTATCACGTTCACGGGTTCGGTCCTCGCTTGGGGTAAGCTTTCGGAGAAGATTTCCGGTCGCCCGGTCCTCTTTGCGGGGCAGCAGGTCGTTAACGCGCTCATCGTTTTGGTCGCGCTCGGCGCGATGGTCGTTTACCTCTTCCCGGGGCTTGTTCCTGCCGGCGATCCCGCGACGGTTCAGACGGTTGCGCTTTACACGGGTATCGTCGTTTCGCTCATTATGGGCATCACGGTTGTGCTCCCGATCGGCGGCGGCGACATGCCGGTCGTCATTTCCCTCTTGAACAGCTTGTCCGGTTTGGCGGCGGCGATGGCGGGCTTTGTCATCAACAATAACGTTCTTGTTGTTGCGGGCTGCTTGGTCGGTGCCTCCGGTGTCATCCTCACCGTCATCATGTGTAAGGCGATGAATCGCTCCATCGGGAACCTGCTTTTCAGCGGCTTCGGTGCGGCGGATTCCGGTTCTTCGAAGAAGGCGGGAACGGGTGCGGAACCGAAAGCGGTTTCCGTGGAAGATGCTTACCTCGTCCTCGAAGCGGCACGCTCGGTCGTGTTCATCCCGGGTTACGGTATGGCGGTTGCGCAGGCTCAACACGTTGTTAAGGAACTTGCAGCCAAGCTCGAAGAAAACGGCGCGGAAGTCAACTTCGCGATTCACCCGGTCGCCGGCCGTATGCCCGGCCACATGAACGTGCTTCTCGCAGAGGCGGACGTCCCGTACGAACAACTCAAGACGATGGATGAAATCAACCCGCTCATGCCGATGCAGGACGTCGCCATCGTTATCGGTGCAAACGACGTCGTCAATCCGGCGGCGGCGACGGATAAATCCTCCCCGATTTACGGTATGCCGATTATCAAGGCAAACGAAGCGCGCACGGTCTTCGTGCTCAAGCGCGGTAAGGGTAAGGGCTTCTCCGGCATCGAAAATGAGCTCTTTACGCTCCAGAACACCCGTATGATCTACGGTGACGCAAAGGCGACAATCTCTGCGCTCTCCGGTGAATTCGGTAAAGAGTAATGGAGAAAGATTAAAGATTAGAGCTTAAAGCTTAAAGAGACGTTCCCGAGGCGAAAGTTTCGGGAACGTTTTTTTTGTTTTCGGAGCGTTTGTTTTTCGGCTCAATTCTTTATTTCCGCGCGTTAAGCTTTTGACTTCCTGCGGCTTAGAATTCAATATCTAGATACCTTTATACTTATTTTCAATACACATAATCCCATGAGCAAAATTAAAAAAGTTGGTATTCTCACGGCGGGCGGTCTCGCTCCCTGTCTCTCGGCAGCGGTCGGCGGTCTGATCATGCGCTACACGGAAATCGATCCGGAAATCGAAATCATCTGCTATCGCGGCGGCTACAAGGGCCTCCTCCTCGGCGACAGCGTTCGCATTTCCCCGGAAATTCGCGAAAAGGCCTTTACGCTTCTCCTCTACGGCGGCAGCCCGATCGGTAACTCCCGCGTGAAGCTGACGAACGTTAAGGACTGCGTCAAGCGCGGCCTCGTCAAGGAAGGTGAAGACCCGCAGAAAGTCGCGGCAGACCAGCTCGTCAAGGACGGCGTTCAGGTGCTTCACACCATCGGCGGTGATGACACGAACACGGCAGCTGCAGACCTCGCGGCCTTCCTTAAGAACAACAATTACGACCTGACGGTTATCGGTTTGCCGAAGACGATTGACAACGACGTCTATCCGATCAAGCAATCCCTCGGCGCTTGGACGGCTGCAGAACAGGGTGCAACCTACTTCCGCAACGTCGTTGCCGAAAATTCCGCTAACCCGCGCATGCTCATCGTCCACGAAGTCATGGGCCGAAACTGCGGATGGCTGACGGCTGCAACGGCTCTCAAGTACCGCAAGGAACTCTATTCCAATGAATTCGTTCCGGAAATCGGCGGCGTTCACCCGAAGCGCTACGACGTCCACGGCATCTACCTGCCGGAAATGGAAATCGATCTCGCTAAGGAAGCTAAGCGCCTCCACGCCGTGATGGACCTCTACGACTGCGTGAACATCTTCATCTCCGAAGGTGCCGGCGTCGAAGCCATTATCAAGGAAATGGAAGCCAAGGGCGAAGAAGTTCCGCGCGACGCGTTCGGTCACGTCAAGCTCGACGCCATCAATCCGGGCAAGTGGTTCGGCAAGCAGTTTGCCGAAATGATCGGTGCCGAAAAGGTGCTCGTTCAGAAGTCCGGCTACTTCGCGCGCTCCGCTCCGGCTAACGCGGAAGACCTCACCCTCATCAAGGGCTGCGTGGACCTCGCGGTTGACGCTGCAATGCGCGGCGAAAGCGGCGTTATCGGCCACGACGAAGCTCACCAGGACCGTCTCCGTCCGATCGAATTCGAACGCATCAAAGGCGGCAAGCCCTTCAATGTGGCGTTCCCGTGGTTCAAGAACCTGCTCCGCGAAATCGGACAGCCGGAACCCGTCGCCGTTCGCAAGTAAGAAAAGCTTAAAGCTTAGTGCTTAAAGATTAAAGAGGGATGGGGCTTAGTAAAGCCTCATCCCTTTTTTGTGTCGCGAGAGCGGGGCGAGCCAGAGGTCCGTTTTCATCCGCACTTTTTAGGCTCTGAGCATTAAGGCAAGCTCTAGAAATTCGTTTTTAGGGTATTGTCCTAAATTTTCTTCTTCCCACCTGTCAGAGTCTGTGCGCCGGAGGTGTACTACATTGGATAACCGCGGGTACAGGCCATAGCCGAAACCCGCGGATAATCTATGAAAAACAAGCGCCGCAAAATGACGGAGATAAACCCGTTTACGTGCCTGCGGCGTAATGGAACGAATTGCGAGCCTCTTCAAAACCTCTTGAAACGAATTTCTCGAGTAGCATTAAGCTTTAATCTCTAAGCTTTCACTTACTGAAAAACACCTCCGCCGAGGAGGGTTTCGCCGTCGTAGAAAGCGATGATTTGGCCGGGCGCGATGCCGCGTTGCATGTGCTTGTAGGCGATGTGGGCTCCGCCGTTGCCGTCGGGCGTAAAGGTGACGGGCGTGGAGGCGTCGCGGTAACGGACGCGGACGAGCACTTCGCATTTTTCGGTCAGCGGGCGGTTAATCCAGGAGAGGTTGTTGACCCAGGATTCCGTCGTGTAGAGCGTCCCTGCCGTTTCCGGATGGTCGAATGCGACGACCAATTCGTTGGTCTCAAAGCGTTTGGCGACGACGACGTAGTATTCGTTGTCGGCATTGGACGGGACGTTGATTCCGCGCCGCTGGCCGATGGTGTAATGGAAAAGGCCCTTGTGTTCGCCGAGTACCTTTCCGGCGGTGTTTACGATTTTTCCCGGTTTTTGTGGGATGTACTGCTCGAGGAAATCGTTGATGCGGATTTTCCCGATGAAGCAAATGCCTTGGCTGTCCTTGCGTTTGGCGTTCGGCAGTCCGGCTTCTTCCGCGAGTTTACGGAGTTCCGGCTTGAGCAGGTGGCCGACGGGATAGAGAGCGCGTTTCAGCTGCTCCTGGCGTAGCAGGGCGAGGAAATAGGTTTGGTCTTTATTCGGGTCAACGCCGCAGAGGATGTCGGAAGTGCCGTCGGCATTGTCGCGGCGGCGGGCGTAGTGGCCGGTGGCGACGCAATCGAAGCCGTCGGCGAAGGCCTTACGGGCGAAGACGCCGAACTTCATTTCCCGATTGCAGAGAACGTCCGGATTCGGCGTCAGGCCGCTCCGGTAACCTTCGACCAGGTACTGCACGATGTGTTCGCGGTAGTCTTTAATCAAATCGACGGTCTTGAAAGGAATATCGAGCTTGTCGGCGACGGCGCGGGCGTTGAGGACGTCGTCTTCCCAAGGACATTCGCCGAAGAATTTCCCTCCTTCTTCGTTCATCCAAGTGCGCATATAGGCGGCATGAACGTCGTGCCCTTCGCGCTTGAGCAGGAGGGCGGCGACGGCGCTGTCAACGCCTCCGGAGAGAGCTACTAAAACTTTTGCCATGCGGGATTAAAGAAATTTTTCGAGGGCGGCGCAGGCGCGGTCGGCGGAAACGCCCCGGATGTCGGCACCTCCGGTGGGCGGGCATCCTTCCGGCTGGAGGATGTTTACGGGGGCGTTGAAAATCGGACCGGTGCGGACGGGATTGGTCGGGCCGAAAATGCCTACGACGGGGACGCCGAGCATGTTGGCCAAGTGCATGCCGCCGGTATCGTTGCCGCAGATGGCGCGGCAGGAGGCGAGTTCGCGCATGTAGGCGGGAAGGTCGGTCTTTCCGGCGCGGTCGATGACGTCGGCATTTTGTCCTTCGGCGACTTGGGCGGTGATGGCGCCGTCTTTGGCTGTGCCGAAGAGGTAAATCTGAAGTCCCGGACGGGCTTTTTGAAGCAGGGCGACGAGTTCCCGCCAGCGTTCGACGGGCCAGCGCTTTTCGGGGGAATTTTCGGTGCCGCAAATCAGCCCGATGCGCATTTGCTTTTCGGCTTCAATCGTGATGGGCGTGAAATCAAGTTGCTGTTTCAGGTCGCAGGCTTCCTGCAGCCATCGGGCCCAGACGAGGGTCTGGTGGTTGCGGGTTAGATCCAAGTCCTGAGGGACTTTCCATTTACGGTTGATGAGCGGGCGCGGGTAGCCTTTGCGAAGCATGCCGTAACGTTGCGGGGCGCCGATGAGCTGGGCTTCTTGGTCGCCGCGCAGGGAATTCGTGAAAAGGAAATGTTGGTCCGGGTATTCCGTGCTCAGCTCGCGGCAGAATTTCCAATAGCCTTTGCCCTTGGGCGGAAGCGCGATGAGGCGGTCGGCGACACCGAGCATTTCGAGCATCGGCAGGAAGTGCTTGCGGGCGAGCAGGGTAATTTGTGCGTCGGGACGGGCGGCGCGAATCGTCTGAATCAGCGGGAAGGCCATGACGATGTCGCCGAGCCAATTCGGGAGACGGATCCAAATGCGTTTTTCCCGCGGGACTTCCTTGTAGCCGTAGAGCCTGATGCTTTCTTCGAGGATGCTTTTACGGTGTTCGAGATTGAACCCGTTGAAGCCTTTCCAGCGGTCGTGCATCCAGAGCCAGTCGGCACAGAGATTGGTATCTTCGGCGAGCTTGGCTTCGAGCCAGCGGTTGAGCGCGATGGTATAGCCGACGGCGGATTTTTCGGCGACCTCCGGCTTCTCGATGCGGATGCGGCCCTTCCAAAAACCGTGGCGCTCGCAGTAAACGGTTATGAGTCGGGTGTCGCTTTTGCCTGCCGCAAGCGTTCCGGCAAGCAGGCTGTTGGTAACGACGCGTTTGCCGAAAAGCGAAGTGACGCCGCGGCGACGGCCCGGGCTTTGATCGAAAAGGACACAGACGATACCGTTCTTATCGAGGAAGGAAAGGGCTTGGGTAAGTCCTTTTTTGCGGGAGAGCAGCTTGAATCCGAAGCGTTCTCGCGTGGATTTTACCCAGCCTTCGATGGCTGAATTGTCGAAGGGACGATAAAAAACGCCGCAGTTGCGCTTTCGAATCGGCTCCGAGAAAAGCGGAATCATGGTGAGGCATTCCATCAGCGAAAAATGCGGGACGCCGACGACAATGGGCGTGTTTTCGGCGAGGAGGGCATCGATTGCTTCCGTGTCCATGCTGAAACGCCGGCGGATTTTCGCTTCGGAGAAATACGGGGAGGCGAGGACGAACATGCCCATTTCGACCATGCGGCAAGCGCTTTCGAGGGCGATGGCGCGGCGTTCTTTTTCGCTCTTTTCCGGGAAACAGTGGTGTAGGTTTCGCAGCATCAGGCGTCGGCGGGCGGGCATGACGGTAAAGATGATTCGGCCGAAAATGCGGGCGACGGCGGCGGCAAGACAGACGGGAAGGGCTGCGGTAAAGAGTCCGAGGAGATGGATGAGCAAACGCATGATTGTCCGTATAAATTACATACTTTCGAGACGGCTTTCGAGTGCTTTTAGCAAAAATCTCTACGGGCGGGAGTAGTCGCGCTCGCCGAAGAGTGCAGTGCCGATGCGGATCATGGTGGACCCGGCGGCGACGGCGGGCGCGAGGTCGTGCGACATGCCCATGGAGAGTTCGGGAAGCGGGCGGCCGAATTCCGTTTCCAGGCGGTCGCGCCAAAGCCGCAGCGTGTCGAAGCAGCGCTTGGCGGTTTCGAGCGAATCGTCGTCAATCGGCGCGACGCACATCAGACCGTCGAGCTGCAGATGCGTACCCGACAGGGCGGCTTCCGTGAGCTTGCGCAGGGCGTCGAAGTCGCCCGTCCCGAATTTGGCGGGGTCGTTGCCGGCGTTGGCCTGAAGCAGAATCGGGAGGCGCTCGCGTCCGAGTTCTTCGCAAAAACGTTCGAGCTTTTGTACGAGCGCAATCGAATCTACGGATTGAATGCGGTCGAAAAGGCGGACGGCGGTGCGCGCTTTGTTGCTCTGGAGATGCCCAATCAGTTCCCAGCGCAGGGGAGCGACGCTCTGCGTGAAGTATTCGCTTCGCTTGAGTTCGGTCTCTTGGACGCGATTTTCGCCGACGGCGGGAAAACCGGCGCGGGCTGCGTAGAGCGGCGCCTCGACGGGATGATTCTTCGTTACGGGAAGGAGGCGGACGTCTTCGGGATTGCGTCCGCAGAGGCGGCAGGCCTCGGCGACGCGTTCATGGACGCGCGCGCAGTTTGCGCTGAACTCTTCAAAGGAAAGCATAGAAAAAATTATAAAAATCTCCGTTGATTGCTCTGCGACGGATCGGAGCTACGGCTTGGCGATGCTTGTCAGCAGGGCGGAAAACTTGTTGTCGATCTCTGCGAATTCGCGTTCGGGAACGCTGCCGGAGACGAGTCCGGATCCGGCGAAGAGACGGATGGTTTCGCCGTCGATTTCCGCGCATCGGATGCCGACGGCGAAGAAGCCTTCTCCGGCGGCGTCGTAAAACCCGAGCGGTCCGGCGAAGTACCCGCGTGCAAAAGGCTCGGTATTGAGGATTTTTTCGCGGGCCCGGTCTGCGGGGACGCCGCACATGGCGGGAGTCGGGTGAAGTGCGGATACGAGATCGAGGACGTGAATCGGCTTGCGGGCCTGAGCGCGAATCGGCGTGCGCAGGTGCAGGATATTGGGCAGGACCGCGACTTCCGGGCTTGCCGGAAACTCGGGAGTCAGGCCCATATCCGAGAGTTTTTCTGCGATAAAATCGACGACGGCGCGGTGTTCCCGCCGTTCCTTGTCATCTTCGATAAAACGTCGGCTACGCTCCGCAAGGTCTGCGTCGGGCGTATTGGGAACGGAGCCGGCGAGCGCCTCGGTTTCGACGAGCCCGTTTCGGAGGCGGACGAGCGTTTCCGGAGTGGCTCCGAGAAAGGTTTTCCCGCCGTGGGTGACGGCAAAAATCGTGCAGTTGTGCCCGAAGCGTTCCCGCAGTTTGCGGAGAATGGGGGCGGCGGGAATGGGAGCTTCGGCCCGGGATTCAATCGAGCGCGCGAGAACGATTTTTTTCAGTTCGCCCGCATGGATGGCGTCGATGAGTTTTCGGGCACTTGCCGGATACCAGTCGCCGCCGATTTCCGTCGGTCGGGGAATTTTCGGCATGCTTTCCGTGTCGGCTTCCGGCACCTCGCCGAGGAGGGTTTGCAGTTCCCGTTCGCATTGCTCGGGCGTGAGCGCTTCGCCGGAGTCGAAGTGACGGCGGATGCAAAGTCTCCCGGCGCGCAGAGAAATTTCCCAGCGCGGGGAGAGCGAGTACGTGTGTTCCGCGTCGAAACTGCGCGCGCAGAAAGTCTTGGCGGAACTTTCGCCGTTACAACGTCCGAGACCGATTTCGGCAATCCCGAGTGCCCGGTTTTCGAGGATGAATTTTTCCTCGCAGGGCACGCGCGCCAAACGGTCAAAGATCTCCGCCGGCATCGGCGGAAACGCAAAGCTACGGTCTGTGTGCATTCGGTGTTGTGAACTCCGAAGCGTTCTCGGGAAAAGGGTTTAGCGCTTTTTCGGGAGGAGCATCTTCAGCGGCATGAGCTTTAGATTGTCCGGGAACGAAACCGTACGGTTGGTCTTTTCGCTGACCATCTTGAAGATTTCCTGGACCCAGGGCTTGGTGGCGCGGAGGTCCGAGTAGTAGAGATTCATCTTGCCGTCGGAGGTGTCGTAGCAGAGCGATTCGATTTCGAGTGTAATGTCTTCGGGCTCGCCCTTGAGCGCGAGGGAGATCGTCAGATTGCCTTTGGAAAAATTAAAATCGGTGACTTGGCCGACTTCTCCGAAACGTTGATTGAGGAAGTCTTTCACCTGTTGGTTGATGTTCATGAAGCCAAACATAGCGCTTATTTTTTTCGGTTTTTAGTGTTGTTTTTGAGTTTAAGAGAAAATTCATCCCGGATGCTTTTCGGAAGCACCGTGCGCGGACGTGCGACTTGTGCCGGCGTGCCTTCGAGCAGTTTCGGATCCGTCTCCATGCGGATTTCGCTCTTTGCGAGGTCGAGGATAAAACGGTCGCCCGCGGCTTTGCCGGGGACGGTTTTACCGAATTGCTCGGAGAACATGTGGGCGTTTCCGGAAAGGAAACCGATTTGCTTTTTCGGGAAAATTTCGAGTTGCTTGCCTGCGGCGTAGGCGTCTTTGCGGGCGATTTTTACGTCGTTGCGGGCAAAGATCGATTCCGCCTCAAACGCGGCTTTGCTGTCTCTGCGGCGCAGTTCCGCTTCGAATTCTCCGCAGGTACAAGTGGTGTCGTCCATGGTGAAAACGACTTGGTCGCGCAGCCAGAAACGGAGGCGGCGCTCGCCGATAATCGTTTCGAGAGCATCGCCCTCCACGAGGATTTCACGATCGGACCGGCTTTCCTGCTTGGCGGATTCTGTGCCGGGCAAGGGCAGGGAAAAGCGCTTACCGGTCGCGGATTTCGGGAGGCGGATTTGCGGACGCCCGCCCGTAGCGAATTCGTCACCCGGAAGCACTTTGATCAGCATCGGATTTTTGCCGTCACTACCGTCGTCGTCGCTTCGCATCCATTCGCTGACGACAATATTGTTAAACATCAGCGCTTTCCCGCCGGAAATGCGCGTCGCTTCCTTTTGGAGCTCAACATTGCCGAGGGCTTCGATTTTTTGAAGCGAGGCAAGCGTACCCTTGTTTTTCTGAGTTTTGTCGGGTTTGTAGAAACAGCGGAGGCGGTCGCAACTGCCGTCGAGTTGCTCGCCCGGATTACTCAGGCGGACCTTGCCGCTGAGATCAAAGACGATGTGTTGCGCCTGATTTTTGTCGCGGGTCACTTCCAGGAATTCGCTTTCGAGCCGGGTGTTCGAGGCGCTGTTTTTGTTTTGGAGTTCGGCGCGGACGGGTTTGTCGGCTCCGCCGAAGACGCGGAGCAATTCATTTTTGCGGTCGATTTCGCAGCGTTCGCCCGTGAGCGAGAAATGCTGGGCCGGAACGTACATGCGGGGATTGCCGCTGAGAAGGGTCAGTTCCTTCTCCGTATCGATTTTTACGCTTTCGCATTCGCAAATACGTCCGTCCTGAACGGCCTTCACTTTGCCTTCGGCGCGGATTTCGCGAACGGCGGCGAGACGGTGATTCCCCTCGGCGCTTTGAACGGCGCGGGAGGCATCCGCTTCGAGCTTGTCGCAGTTCAGCGTGAGTGTTGAGTCGGTGAGCTCGACGTCGCCTTCGAGGCAAATGGTCGTTTGGTCTGCCTGCGGGAAGCGCACGGAAAGTTTTTTGCCGGTGAAGAGAGCCGTGTCTGAAGTATTCTTTTGGCTTTCGAGCGACTGTGTCGTCACCCGGATTGACTCGCCGTTTTTGCCTTCGATACGGACGGATTCGAGCGAGAGTTTTTTGCCTTCGCTTCGGAACAGACCGACGGATTTTTCGCCGCGAATGTTCAGCTTTGACGCCGGATCGTTGAATTCTACACCGCCCGTAACCAGGAATCGGTTTTCCTCCGGAATCAGCTCGACGGAGTCGCCCTTGATGCGGCGCCCGCCGTGGAAAATTTCGACATTCTTTTGGCCGGAAATTTTTTTGATGCGTTGCAGCGAATTGCCGCTCGTCGTCGATTTGTCCCCGCCGTGCGAAGCTTCGTCCATTTCGTGCGCATTCTGCGGAATGACGACTTCGAGCTTGTCGCAGTAGGTGACGATATCGCCCTGCGTGAGTTTGACGCGGGTGCGGTCGCGGCTGCTGAAGGTGAAGACGGTTTCATGATCCTTCAGCTCGACATCGAGGCGTTGTGCGGAAACTTTCACGGCCTTGGCGTCCCGCTCGTCGCCGGGGGCTTTTGCGTCGTAAAGCTCGACGCTGACCCCGTCGGTCACGGCGATGGAATTGACGTCGCTTGCCTTGTCGCACTTCCAGAACCAGCCGATGCCTTTGACGTAGAAGCGTTTGGCGAGGTCTTTTACTTCGACGAGTTCCTTGCCCTCCGCCCGGCGTTCGCGCGGGGAGAAAACGGCGGTGGCGCTGGAGATGACGACCTCGTCGGTGCCGTCGGAGAAGGTTTTCACCTCGAGACCGCGCACGTTCCATTGGCCGTCGCGAATGGCATCGACATTGTCGGCGCGATGGGCCTTGTCGAGTTCTGCGGCATCGGCGGAAATGGTCCACTTGAGTGCGTCCTCTTTGTCGTAACCGGAGAGCGTCAGACCGGCGACGGCATCGATTTTGATTTCGCTGCCGGCAAAGTTTTCTGCGGGGGCGGCGAGGAGGAATGCGGCGAGGGCGAGGCTTAGGATGCGGGAACGTGCGGCGGGCGTCATAGTCGTTCGGGGTTAGAAGATGGAGGTGACGTGGCCTTGGGCGAGCTTGATGAGAAATACGGCGATATTTTTCACGAGGTGGGCGGCGATGGGCACGAGGATGGAGTGCCGGGGATTCCAGCGGAAGAAGCGGACGGCGTAGAACCAGAGCGAGCCGACGAAGATGAAGACCGTCGTGAACACGGCTTTCAGCGTGATGTTCAAATCAAACGCTTGGATGATTTTCGTGAGTGTTCCTGCCGTGGATTCGTCGTTCCACTCGAAGCTCCAGAGATAGGGGTGAATCAGCGCGAAAATCGTCGAGAAGACGAATACGGAAATCCACTTGGCGGCTTCGCCCCGGGTTTCGATGACGAGGAAGCCGCGAAAGATGAATTCTTCGGCGATGGCGGCGGAAATGAGCGCGAGCAGGAAAAAGCAGGAAACATCGCTTTGTTCGGCGGAAATGCCGAGGCGGATTTCTCCGTAGGTTTCGGCGGCAAGCAGGAGGAGTGTCCCCGCAACGGCGATGAAAATCGGTTTGAGTGTGCAGGGCGTGGCGCCGGGAAGCCCGCGGTCATAGCCGCCCTTATTGTCTTGGGCTTCGCGGTAGTCGCGCCACCACATACGGGCGAGCCACAGCGTTACGATGAAATAAAAAACGACTCCGAAAGGATCTTGAGACATGTTAGTTGGCAGTGTTGGGTCGGGCGCTTTCGCCGGCGAGCTGCAACGAGGCAAATCCGGCGTCGCGGGCGATTTTCGTCAAATCGAACAGCCCTTGAATGTTGTTACTTTTATCGAGCTTGACGAGCAGGGTGCCGCGTGTCCCGGCCTGAGATTTCGGCACCGGCGGCAGGGCCTCCGTGAGGTCTTTGTAAATGCGGCCGTCAAAAATGAACATATTGTTGTTGCGGACGGTGAGTAGGGCGAAGGCGGCTTTGCCTTCGAGACGGCCCGGATAGGTCGGCAACTCCGCACCTTCGGACGGGAAATAGGTTGCCGTGACTTCGCTTGCGCTTTCCGGATTCAAATCGAAGGTCAATCCCGGCGCGTAAATGTAGCGGGACGTCATCGAATAAAGCAGAAATGCGACGAGCAGGACGCTGGCCAAGGGGATGATGCCGACTCCGGTGTTGTATTTTTGCAGGCGTTCCCGCAGGCAGAAGGGGCTGCTTGCGGTCGATTGCACGCGCTTGGGCGCGTTCGCATCGGATGACTTGTTCTTGGTCGGTCGCATAATATAAGTCGTTAAAGATAACGCCGATGCCGTCCGCTGTAAACAGAGTTTCTCGGGAATTGCGCATTGTTTTTCGCCGGGAATGCCGCCGTCGTGCTGTTTTTACGGAGCGAATCGGAAAAGCGCGGACCTCACGCGTTAAGGATTGCGATACGTTCCCGCGCGTGCAAAACTCGGGACATCGTGTTCAATGCTATTGAAATAGAGAAGATTCGTTCCGAATTTCCGATTTTGTCCGCTCTCTCCGGCAAGCGCCCGCTCGTTTACTTGGACAATGCCGCGACGGCTCAAAAACCGCAATGCGTCATCGACGCGGTCAGCCGCTTTTATTCCTGCGGCAACGCCAATATTCACCGCGGGCTTTACCGCCTAAGCGCTGAGGCGACGGCGGCTTTTGAGCGTGCCCGCGAAAGCGTGGCCCGCTTCATCAACGCCCGTGAGCCGCGGGAATGCATTTTTACGCGCGGGGCGACCGAAGCGATTAATCTCGTAGCCGCGTCGTGGGGCATGAAGTATCTGCGGGAAGGCGACGAAATCCTGCTCACGCAGATGGAACACCACGCCGACATCGTTCCCTGGCAACTCGTTGCCGAGCGCACGGGGGCGAAGATTGTCGCCGCGCCGGTTCTTCCGAACGGGGAGTTGGACGTAGCCGCATGGAAAAATTTGCTGACGGAGCGCACGCGCCTCGTGGGTGTTACCGCGATGTCGAACGCGCTCGGCGTCGTCAATCCCGTCAAAGAACTCGTTGCCGCCGCCCACGCGGTCGGGGCTCTGGCTTTGGTGGACGGGGCGCAGTCCGCCGCCCACGGAATCACGGATGTCCGCGAAATCGACTGCGATTTCTTTGTTTTTTCCGGTCACAAGGTTTTCGGGCCGACGGGCATCGGCGTGCTCTACGGGCGCGCGGAAATTCTCAACGCGATGCCGCCGTATCAGGGCGGCGGAGACATGATTGAGAAAGTTGATTTTTCGGGGACGACCTTCCGGGAGATCCCGGAACGCTTTGAGGCCGGAACGCCGAATATCTGCGGGGCCGTCGCCTTGGGCGTTGCGCTTGATTATTTTTCGCCTTTGCGCCTCGCTGCCGCCGAACACGAAGCTGCCTTGCTCCGCTATGCGACGGAGAAACTTTCCGCCGTTCCCGGATTGAAAATTTTCGGGGACACGGCGAGCAAGGCTTCGGTGATTTCCTTCCAAATCGAGGGCATCCATCCGAGCGACATCGGGACGCTGCTCGACACCTACGGGATTGCCGTTCGCGTCGGTCACCACTGCGCGATGCCGCTGATGAAGGCGCTCGGCGTGACGGGAACCGTGCGGGCTTCGTTTGCCTTTTACAATACGTTTGCGGAAGTCGATGCTTTCGTCGATGCTTTGTTGCGTATTCAGAAAATGTTCTAATTTTAAAACTATGAAAAAAGCGTTTTTAACCCTTCTTCTCGGCGGGACACTGGCTTTTGCAGCTTGTGCTTCTTCCCGCAACGCAGATCCGGAAACTCCTTCCGTCGAATCCGCTCTCGCCGGAGTCGCCGCTTTCGCTTCCGCCGCTGAAGCGGATGCCGAAGCTGCAGGCATCGCGGAAAATCGCGAAATCGGAATCATTATTCACGTCGATCCGCTTGCACGTACGCTGGTGGCTCAGCTCAATGCGGGCGAAAGCGTACGTCCGGGCACTCAACTCGCGGTGCGCCGCCTGGATTTGACGCCGACGGGGCTCGTGCTCGTCGAAACGGCGGATCGTCGTATGGTCGGTGCTCGCGTGCTCTGCGGGCATGTTGCCGAAGGCCAGTTGCTGGTTGTGCCGAATGCGGCTCTGAAAGCGCGCGTCTCGGCTCTGCCGGCGGCACGTCCGTAATTTTAATCCGGGTAGATAAGCGATGAGACTTTTTGTCGGTGTGGACGGCGGCGGAACCAAGACGCGTACGCTTGTCGTTGCGGAAGACGGCACCTGCCTCGGCGTGGCGCTTACGGGAGCATCGAATCCGAATTCGGTCGGCGCCCGCAAAGCCCATGAAAACCTGATTGAAGGCCTGAAAAACGCAGCTGCGACGGCCGGCTCGGAAGCCGCATTCGACGCTGCTTTTTTCGGGATTTCGGGGGTCAACGACAGCCTTACGGCAAAGGAGTTTCGCCAAGAACTCGCCGCGGATGCGCGGATTAAATTTGCGGCCTTGGAGGTGGAAAATGACACGCGCTCGCTCTGTGCTTCCGCTTTCGGCATGCAGTCCGGTATCGTCCTGATTGCAGGGACGGGTTCCAAGTGCTACGGACGCACGGAAGACGGCCGCGAATGGGAAACCGGCGGTTACGATTTTCACGTTTCCGACGAAGCCTCTGCGTTTGACTTGGCGCGGCGCGGGCTGACGGCGGCTGTGCGTGCGGCCGACGGGCGCGGTGAACCGACCCTGCTGAAAGATATTTTGTTTAAAGAACTTCAAATCGTCGAAACCGGGCAGATTTCGCAGCGCCTTCACCAGGATTCGCTGAAGCATCCCGGAACGCCGATGACCAAGGATGAAATCGCCGCGTTGGCGGTTCACGTTGGCAATGCCTATCTTGCGGGCGATGCCGTTGCCGGAAAAATTCTGAAGACGGCGATGTCGGACTTGGCCGATATGGTCGAAGCCGTGGCGCGGAAACTGGAGATGCCGGCGGAAACTCTGCGTCTGGGCATCACCGGCGGTGTAATTTTGAATGAACCCTGCGCGACGCTTTTCCGCGAAGCCCTGCTTGAACGTTTCCCGCAATGTGAAATTTTCGAGCCGCAGGAACCGCCGGTCGTCGGTGCTGCAATTCGTGCGCTTTCGCTCGGCGGAGTTAAGGTGACGCCGGAAGTGCTTGTGAAACTCTCCGATTCTTTTAAGGCGCTTTGAGTACGCTGATTGAGGTGCGCCGTTCGCCGATTCACGGGGACGGAGTGTTTGCCCTTGCGGCGATTCCCGCAGGGACGCTCGTTACCGTGTATCGGGGCGAAATGATTGCGCGGAATGAACTCGAACGGCGCATTGCTTTGCGAGAAGCCGAGGGGCAGGGCGACGCTCCGATTTATTATTTCGAAATCGAGGAAGACTGCTTCATCGATGCGGAGTCCGTCGTCGAAAACAATCCCGCTCGCTTCATCAATCATGCCTGTGACGAGAATTGTGAGGCGATTTGGAATGCGGAGGCCGGGCGCATGGAAA
The DNA here is from genome assembly GCA_045651925.1 of Candidatus Spyradenecus sp. GTDB lineage: Bacteria > Verrucomicrobiota > Verrucomicrobiia > Opitutales > UBA953 > Spyradosoma. The sequence continues at coordinate 60,186 of JAZRTJ010000055.1, forward strand.
TTTTCGCGCTTCGCGATATCGCCGCCGGCGAGGAATTGTCGTTTGACTACGGATTCGAGCTGGCGGGATTTTTCGAACATCCCTGCCGTTGCGCATCCGAACATTGTTGCGGCTATATCGTTGCCAAGCCCTTGCGGCCGGCACTCATGAAAAAGCTCGCGAGGCACGCACGCGCGAAAGCGGCACGTCGCTAGGCCTTTCACAAGTTGCGAATGTCGGATGAATCCCGTGATTCGCGACGGACAAGTCGCAGGCTTTCCTTGTTTCCGGAAATCTGCTAAGATTCAACCTTCATTTTATGGATACCTTTATCATTACCGGCGCCAATGCCGAGCCCGCGCAGAGTATTGCGCGCCGCTTGTGCGAGATGGGCGCTCGCGTTTACGGCATTGCGGGAACCTTTCCCGAAGCCGATTTCGCATTCAACGAATTTTTTCCGGTCGCCTGTGACGTTACTTCTCTGCAGGCGGTTTCTGCCGAAATCGAAAAAATCCTCGAACGGGAAAAAACGATTTCCGGACTGATTTTCACGACCCAGTATCTGGCTTGCGATGCGTTTGAAAGCATGCCGCTTGAGGAAATTACGCTGGGCATCAACGCGCTCGTGGCTACGCCGCTCGTTATCGCTCGCCTGGCCTTGCCGTCGCTGATTGCTTCCCGCGGAAGCGTCATCGCCGTTTCGTCGAACACGCTCACGCCGCACGGCCACGTTTTGAACGGTATTGCCGATGCCGCGATGAAGGTTTTTGCGGGAACGCTCTTCGGCGAATTGCGCGACACGGGCGTTAAAACCTGCCACATTTTCCTCCAAAACAACAGCGGTGCGCAGGACCCCGCCGCCGCGTTTACGAATACGCCGCAGAGCCGCATTCAGCCGGACATCGTTGCCGAAACCGTCGAAACGGTTTTGCGTCTGCGCGAGAACAACGCGCTCACCCAGATTGTTCTGCGCCCGCAGGCGACGCGCGAAACACCGCGTATCCCCGTTTCGTCGGAGCCGCGCATTCGCACGTTGCAGGTGGTTCGCCTGCCGGAAGCCAAGAATTATCCGCCGGCGGAGGAACCGATTCTTACGCCGAAATACTGTCGGCCGGATTATGCGCCGCCGCGCGGTCAAAAGCTTCAGGAAGCCCTTGAAGAAGCGATGTCGGATGCGGAAGCCTTTGCGGACGATTACGTCGATCCGGAACTGCGCTATCTTGTAAAAGGAAACGAAAAGCGGGAAGAACGTGTGCCCGTTGTCCCGGCAGCTCCGGCATCCGAGCCCTCCGAAACGCAAACGGAAGCCCGTCCGGAGTTCGACGAAGAGGGCAATCCGATTCGCCGCAAGCGCAAACGCCGTCGCAAGAAAAAGAATCGCAACGGTGCGATGCTGATCCAGCCGCCGAAGTTTGAAAATCAGAGCTCCCAAGCAAACGGCGGAAACGCGCAAGTTGCTTCTCCGGCACCGTCCGAACCGAAACCGGTCGCCGAGAAAGCGCCGGAAGTGCCGGCCGAATCGCCGAAAAAGCAGATTCCCGATGCCGAGCTTCGCGAAAATAAAAACGCGAATGCTCCGGAAGCTCCCAAGGCGGAATCGGCTCCGGCGGTCGTTGACGGAGAAACCAAAAAATCCGAAAAGTCGCATCCGAAAAAGAAGCTGACGCGTCCCCGCTCAAAAAAGACGGAAGCGCCCGCTCCGGAGTCTTCGGAAGTTGCGTCGAAACCGAAAAAAACACGCAAACCGCGCAAGCCGAAAGAAGAGAAAGCGACAGCTTAAGGCTATCTCCAGAAATTCATTTTTTTAGAGGAAGCATTACAAAAAGAGCGTTTCGGGTGTAGCGAGACGTTCTTTTTTTATGACCCTTGCCCCGGTTTGGCGGGGTAGGAAGAAGGCTTAAAGAAGAGGGGCATTACGTGCTTGGGGGCGATTCCCGTGGAGCGGTTATCCGATGTAGTGCACCTCCGGCGCACAGGCTCCGATGGACGGGAAGAAGAAAACTTAGGACAACACTCTAAAAACGAATTTATAGAGGGTGTCTTAATGTTCTCCGCTTTCGGGGAGCGCACAGAGGAAAATGGTGTTTCGGGGAATTGCGTCTGAACTCAGCACTTCTTCCAATACGGAGAGAGCAAACTTTTCCGCTTCCGGGGTGCCTGAGAAAATGTGAATTTCATCTTCGAAGATTTGCATTCCGAAACCGGAAATTTTTGATTGTGTTTGAGATCGGAAACCGCGACGAAAATAAACTTTTAATATGTTGTCGTTCTTGCCCAAAAAATGATCCCCGATAAATTCAATGGTCCTTTTTTCACACGGGGATTTTGCCAGCGAAAGAAAAGAGGGTTTGATAATCGGCAGTAATGTGCTCTTTGGTTCGACGAAATCGTTTCCGTAGCCGTCGATGTGAAATGTTGCGCCTTCCGGAAGCGAAAGTTTTTCAAAGATTCCGAATTTTGTACGTAAGGTATTTTTGCGAAAATCAAGAAGCCGGTGTCGTTTTTTTTCGTAATAAACCTTCCCTGTATAGCGTACGTTTTCTTCAGAGAAAGTTTCACCAAGTGCGGGGCAGAGAAATTTTGCGTGAAAATAATTTATCCACGAGGAGAGCGTTTCGCCGGCGTCGCCTTTGGAGGTATAGAACCCGTTGAGGTATTCGGCGGGTTCTGCCTCAAGTTTTTCCCGGCGGGTATTTTCGTACGCGACGGCGAGTCGAATCCAATTCGGTGTTTTTTCGTTTTCGGTGTTATTCCCGCTCGCCGCCGTGCACGGGAAAATCCACAGGGAAAGAAGAAAAATTTTCAGGAGCGTTTTCATGGAAGTGTCGATTTTAGTGAGTTTGGGTCGTGAGACCCTTCAGGAAATACACAGATAAGCAAGGTGTCTTCGGGAACGGATTCCGAGGAAAGGATTTTTTCTAAGAGGGCGAGTGCAAATTCGTAATGCTCCGCCTTCCCGGCAGTGAGGTCGATTTCGTTTTTGCCGATCTTGAGAAAAAATCCGGGAACGTCGCTTTTATCGAGATTAAAAGTAACGGCAATAGCGCTTTCGGTGTTTTGTTTTTTTCGGAAAAATTCTTTTGATTCGCGTTCCCAAGTATAACTTGAATCCCAGAAATACGCATGCTGGATGAGCGGCCTGACCGATTTTTGGGAAAAATCCGAAAGCGCGTTTCCGAAGCCCTCGAGGTAAACGTGCGTGTTTTCCGGAAATTTAATTTCGCCGAGCATTCCAAAATCGGTACGGTCCGGTGTCTTTTTTTTGCGAAATGAATTTATGGATTGGTTGATGGCGGTGACTCCTTTCTCTCGCGGGGAATGGATTACAAAATTCGGAATATTAGCATGGGGAAACTTTCGCAAAACAGCCGTTCTTGCATTTTCTAAAGTAAAAACGGTTTGGTAGTCTGCATGTAAATTTTTGCAAAAATGGTTGGTGCGGAATTGGAGCGGTTCTTTTGCCCATCGGGGGATTTTGCCGAAACTTACGGGCGAAACGCCCTGGGTTAGTTTAAAAAAGAAATCATCACGGTATCCGCCACTTCCCCAACTTCCCCCGTTTCCTGCGGGAGCCTGGGACGGGAATGGTGCTCGAATAGCGAGAAGCGTATCGTTTAACGCCTTGAGTATTGTTTGCGGGAAAAGGGACTCTGTGGCAACGGGATCTTTCTGTAATATTTGCCGAATTTCCGCGTCGTTTGGGGTTAGAGCGAGAAACTCGAATTCCACAAAGAGGTATCCGGAGGCGCTTATCGTTTCGACAAATTCCGGAGTGTCCGTTCCGAATTTTTCGCGAAGCTCCTCTGCTGTAAGAGTCGGAGGATTTTCTGAAAAGGGCGCATTGTTTTTCAGAAATACCGGATTGGCGGGGTCAATAATGAGGATGTGCCGGGCGGGCTGCGCTTCGGTCGGATGCGGCGGGAACGAAAGGTGCTTTCTTTCTTTGTGTCTGACGTAAAGCTCGATTTCTGCTCCGATTCCGGGCGGTAATTCGGGAATGGTGAGAATGCGGTTGCCACGAACGTAAACCTTCATGCTCGCCATCCGTGAAACGTAGTGCCCGGGACGATAAAACAGGTGATTTTCGATTGTTTTCGGTCGACCGAAAGCCCCGAAAATATAGGAACCGTAAACGGCGAAGTTGGGCTGTGTCAATTCCCAGGAATTGCAAACAAATTCCCATAGGGCGTGATTCGGTTCTTTTGTGTCAAATTCATCCGGCACGACGATAACCGCGTTTGCGGGAACGTAGCTCCGAAAGAAGAGAAGCGCGGCAAATAAAAATAGGGCAAAAAAACGGGGCATGAGGCAAAAGAAAATTTTGTGTAATTTTTCTTTTTTGTTTCAAGTAAATCAAGTCCGTTTGCTCGTTGTGGAAGTGAAAGTTTAGCGATTGCGGCTTAAGGCCGTTTTTTGTCGCGTTCCCATTTTTTTCTCCCGGAGCGACGGAGTGTCAAAACACGTTTTCCGTCGCCTGTTTCTGCGATTCCTCCGTGCCTCTGTGCCTCCGTGAGAGTTTCTATGATTAAGAATCGGGTTTCGCCGTCCCGAATTCACTATTGCCATAGCGGGTTCGCTTCTCCATGATAGGCGACACTAAGCGCGTTTGCCTGTGTCCTTTGTGCGCTTAGTTTTTTTAATTTCGATCTCCCAAATTTTTCTTTTATGAAAATTGCTTTGACGGGGGGCATCGGCTGCGGCAAATCCACGGCGTTAACGGCCTTCCGAAACCACCATTTTACGACGCTTAGCGCGGACGCTCTCGGACATGAAATTCTATCCGGTTCTGCCGCCGTCGATTTTGTGGTTAAGCATTTCGGGGAAGATTGCGCTCCGGCGGGCGTCATCGATCGTGCGCGCCTGGCGAAGATTGTTTTCTCGGATGCTCGGGCGCGGGAGGAGCTGGAAGCTTTCATGCATCCGCGTATCGAAAATGCTTGGAAAGAACGGGCGCAGGCGGCGGAATCTCGCGGAGAAAACTGCGTCGTCGAGATTCCTTTGCTCTTTGAAAAACAGCTTGAAGGCGCATTTGATTGCACGCTTTGTTTGGCGTGTTCGGAAGCCGTTCAGCTGGAGCGCCTCGAAAAGCGCGGTTTGCCGCGCGAGCAGGCTTTGTCCCGCATGGCGGCGCAGTTGCCGCTCGACGAAAAAATCCGGCGGGCGGATTATTGCCTGTTCAACGACGGCTCTCCCGAATTTTTAGAAGCACAAATCCAATTTTTTATCACCGAATTTTTGAACTGATATGGAAGAAGAAGCCATTCCCTCGTTACCGCTTGAAGAAGCAAAGAAGCCGGCCAAACGCGGTCGCCCGCGCAAGGTCCCCGCGCCGGAAGGCGAAGCTGTCGCCAAGGCGCCCGCGAAGCGCGGACGCAAGCCGAAGACGGCAAGCGAATCCGTGGGCGTTGAAGCGTCCGCAAGCGTGAAGTCGACTCCGCTCTTTTCCTTTGATCCGAACGACGAAATCACTCCCGCGCATGAGGCTCCCGCAGAGAAAGCACCGGAGAAGGCGCCGTTGCCCGCAGGCGATGCGCGTCCGCAGCTTTCTCCGGAACGTCCGGTTGCGCCGTTGACGGAAAGCGTGTATTCGCCGGAAGAAGAGGCTCCCGAAACGCCGGTCGCCAAGGAGGAAGACGCGGAAAAACCCGAGTCGGCTCCGTCGGAATCGTCATCGGCTCCCGAAGGCGAAAACGCCGAGGAAGGGCGTGACGGCGGGAAGCGCGGCGGATTTTTCGGTCGCGGGGAACGTTGGGAAAAGCGACAGACGCAAAAATTCAATCCTCAGGACCGCGGTCCGCGTCCGCAAAATGCGGCGTTTCGTCCGCGCGAAGGCGGGAATGCACCGCAACCGGTTGGCAATAACGGACAAAAGGATTTCAAGGCGCGTTTTCAGCCTCAACCGAAGAAGGAAAAATTCCAGGCAGGGAAATTCAATGCGCAGGGCCGGTTTGATAAGTTCAAAGACCGCTCGAATGTCCAGAAGCCGGCATGGGGCGCTTTGTCGAACGCGGACTCCTCGGAAGTCGGCACGCTCGACCTCGGGAATTCCTTTGACTACAACAAGCTCAAGGAAGAGGCTTTCCTGCTGGATTTGGAAGCGAAAGCGCGCCACACGGTGAAGTTGGTTAAGGAAATGCCTGTAGCGCCGGTTGCTTCCGGAGAAGAAGGCGCCGAAGCCGCCCCCGCAAAGCCGGTCGAAAAGCTGGTTCCCTGCACGCCGGGCGAAGCGTTGAACTTCAATGAAATTTACGATTTGCCGATGAATGAGCTGATTAAGCTCGCCGGCGAATTTAATATCCCGGTTTTCCGTAATCCGCAGCGCCGTCCGCTGATTCGCAAGATTCTCGCCGCCGCTTTCGAAGCCGACCGTCCGATCGAACTCGCCGGAACGCTCGAATTGCTTGCCAACGGCAACGGATTGTTGCTTTACACGGCGGACAATTACTGCGTGCGCGAGCTCTCCGCTTTCGTCCCGGCAAGCTTCATCCGCAAGTACTCGCTCCAGCGCGGCCATGAACTGAGCACGATTGTTTATCCGCCGATGCCGGGCGAAACCGCGCCCATTGTCGTCGCCGTCAATTCCATCATGGGGACGCCGCCGGAAGAAATTAAACACCTCACGCCCTTTACCGAGCTCACGCCTTACTATCCGACGGAACGCATCATGCTCGAAATGGAGCCGGATGCGACGAACAATCTCTCCATGCGTTGCGTGGACTTGCTTTGCCCGATCGGGTTAGGGCAACGCGGCCTTATCGTGGCACCGCCGCGCGTCGGGAAGACTATCCTTCTGCAGACGATGGCGAATTCGATTTTGAAAAACAAACCGAAGGCCAAGCTCATCGTGTTGCTCGTGGACGAACGTCCGGAAGAAGTGACGGACTTCAAACGCAACACGCCCGGCGCGGAAATCGTCAGCTCGACCTTCGACGAGTCGGCGGAAAACCACGCTCACGTCGCCGAAATCGTTATCGAACGCGCACGCCGCATGGTCGAACTCGGCATGGATGTCATTATTCTCTTGGACTCCATCACGCGCTTGGCCCGTGCGTACAACACGCTCCAGCCGAGCGGCGGCAAGTTGCTTTCCGGCGGTATCGAAGCGGGGGCGCTTGCCAAGCCGAAGCGCTTTTTCGGTTCGGCGCGTAATATCGAAGACGGCGGTTCGCTCACGATTTTGGGCACGGCGCTCGTCGGTACCGGTTCGACGATGGACGAAGTCATCTTCGAAGAATTCAAGGGAACGGGTAATATGGAGCTCGACCTCGACCGCGACTTGGCCAACAAGCGTATCTTCCCGGCAATCAATTTCGAACGTTCGGGAACGCGTAAGGAAGAACTGCTTTACCACCCGCAGGAAATGCAATGCGTTTATTCCATGCGCCGCGCGATGAAGGGCATGCCCTCCGTCGATGCGATGGAAATGCTGATTTCCCGCATGAAAAAGACGAAGACGAACGCGGAATTCCTCATGACGCTCGCCAGCCGTTAGCGGCATTGCGTGAGGCGGGGACCGGACACGGCGAAGCGCCCGGAGGTCTCCGCTTCCGCATTCCGATTTCAATCTAACACAGCTCTACTACCCCATGAACAAGCAGGAAAACGAAATGGCCGCGTTGGAACACGCGCCGATTTTGCCGTTGCTTATCAAGTATTCGTTGCCGGCGATCGGCGGGATGATTGTTTACTCGCTGTACAATATCGTTGATAGCATTTTCATCGGCCGATGGATCGGATCGTCGGCTTTGGCGGCGTTGGCAATTGCTTTTCCCGTGATGAATCTGATTTTTGCCGTCGGTACACTTGTCGGTATCGGCGGGGCCTCGGTGTGTTCGATTCGCCTCGGTGAAAAGAAAACGGAGGAAGCGCATGCCGTCTTAGGAAATGTGCTTTTGCTGAGCCTTATTACCGGTTTCGGTTTCGGTTGGGGGGCTTGCCTGTTTCTCGGGCCGATTCTGAAACTTTTCGGAGCGGGCGCAGAGACTTTCCGGCCCGCCTACGAGTTCATGCTGATCACGCTACTGACGCTACCGATTACTTTTTGCTTTTTTAATTTAAACCACATGATGCGCGCGTCGGGATATCCGCAAAAAGCGATGTATTCTCTGCTGATCAGCGTCGTCATCAATATCGTTCTGGCGCCGGTTTTTATTTACGTTTGCGGTTGGGGAATGATCGGGGCAGCCCTTGCGACGGCGATTGCTCAGTTGCTTACCTTGGTTTGGGTGCTCGTTCACCTACTTAATCCGAAGCACGTTTTGCATTTCCGCAAGGGGATTTTCCGTCTGCAAGCGGATGTCATTAAGAGCATTCTCGCAATCGGGCTTTCGCCGTGCATGATGAATGTTTGCGGTTGCCTGGTCGTCGTCGTCATTAATCATGAATTGCTGAAATATTCCGGCGACACCGGCGTGGCGGCTTACGGCATTTTGTGTCGCGTCGTTATGCTCATCGCTATGGTGGTCAACGGCATTACTCAGGGGATGCAGCCGATTGCCGGATTTAATCACGGTGCCGGACGGACCGAACGCGTGGTTTCGACGCTACGCTACGGGATGCTTGCGGGAACGGTGGTGACGACGCTCGGCTGGGGTCTGTGTGTGTTCTTTCCGCAATTACTTTCAGGCTTGTTTACGAAGGACGCGCATTTGCTTGCGGCCTCGGACGAAGCCTTGCGCATGTCCTGTTACGCGCTTCCCGTTATCGGCATGCAGATTGTCATCGGCAACTTCTTCCAAGCAATCGGTCGGGCAAAACTTGCGATTCTTCTGTCGATGACGCGTCAGATGCTCATCCTGATTCCGTTGCTGCTCATCCTGCCCCGCTTCTGGGAAACCCGCGGCGTTTGGCTGAGCATGCCAATCTCGGACACGGCCTCTTGGCTCATCAACGTCGTGTATATTTTAATCTTTTTGAAAAGCTATTCGGCCGTGCCCGCAGATGTTGCGGGAACGCAGGCGCGTCAGGCCGTCGAGGAAGGACGATAAAATGATTTACCTGTCCCGCTACCGTTCCCCTTTGGGAGAAATCAACCTGTCGGCGACGCAGGACGCGCTTACGGGACTGTGGTTTGACGGACAGGTGCAGCGTGCGGAAATTCCCGTCGGAGCCGCTTGGATGTTGCGGG
>JAZRTJ010000056.1:0-3388 GCA_045651925.1 Candidatus Spyradenecus sp.
CTCGCCTTCCGCCATCGCCTGATTAACGTCGAGACATACAATCTCGCTGACCACGCCGGAGCATTGAAGCGCAAATGCGGCATTAGAACCTACGCGCCCGCCGGCACCGATAACAGCAACTTTCATCATGATTTTTACGAAATATCTAAGGTTAAGAAAATATCTGCATCATTTATAAACATTCGCCCCCGCAAAGGCAACGCGAAAGGCTGCGGACTTTACGAAAGCGGAAGCTTTTTAAGGCTTTCTTTAAGGTTACCTATAGAAATTCATTTTTTACAGGAAACACTACAAGAAAAGCGTCTCGGGTGTAGCGAAACGATCTTTTGCATATGCAAGCTTGCTCCGGCAGAGGGCTTAAAGCGAGGAATACTACGCGTGGAGCGGGAATACATGGTTTCGGACGTTTAAACTTGCGCCGCAGATGTCTTCACTTATCAGTTATCAGATATCCACTATCTCTTCCGCTGCAGGCCCTTTAAAGTGTTACCTATCTCTGGTTTCGCTAGGCTTTCTTTAAGCTTTAAGCCCTAATCTTTAATCTCTTTTCCCTCGTATTGCGGATCGATTTTCCGAAGCATGCGGGAGAGTGCGGCAGCGATCCGGCGATAGCCCTCGGCGTTTAAATGAACATTGTCACGCATCATCTTCGGGTCGGCGAGCTTGCTTTTCGGCGCAAGCAGCCGCGTCCCGGGATTGACGAAAAAGACCTGCTTCCCGTCGGCTAATGCGGCGTAAAGGCGGTTCGCGGCTTCAATGGTTTCGGCGAATTTCGCCTCGCGGCGCGGGTAAATGCCGATGAGCAAAATCTTCGCCTGCGGGGATTTTTTGCGCAGCAATTTGATAAACGCCGCCATGTTGTCGCCGCAAATCTTGGCAGTATCGCCGCGGTGTCCGATATTATTGGTGCCGAGATTGACGAGGATGACGCGGGGTGCGATGCCGTCGAGTTCCCCGTTTTCGACGCGATAGTAGGCGTTATCGATGTAGTCGAATCCGAAGCCGCAATTCGTAACGGGATGTTTGCCGAAGAGCGCGGCCCAGGAATCGGGACCGACAATCGGCATGACGGAGCCCGGTTCGCCGCCCCACCAATGCGTGATGCTGTCGCCGAAGAACACGTAGTCCGGCTTCAGGGTTTTGTGGCGTTCCAACACCGCTGCGTGGCGCGCCGCCCAGCCGTAGCTGTCACGCTGATGCGGCTCGGATTTCAGGGACTCGGGAAGGCTTTCCGCTCCGAGCATTCCCGCCGCGCCGAATAGGGCCGCGACCGCGCAAATTGTTCGAATCAATTTCATGGGAAGAAGCATATTTTACGTCGGAACGATGGCAAAATTTTTCTTCCGATTTTTAGATTTACACACAAGAGCCGAGGGTTCAGGATTGAGAACCATGAAATACTCCGATGTTGAAAAACTGCTTGACCTCAACCTCATTTCGCCGGAGCAAAAAGACGCCATCATTGACCGGCTGAAGCTCTCGCCCTCGGCTTCCCGCAACTATCTGCTCATCGCCCTTTCGAGTCTCGGCGGCCTGCTTGTGCTCGCGGGAATCATCCTGCTGATTTCCGCAAACTGGGAATCGATTCCCGCCTTGGCAAAACAGATTTCCGCCGTCGCGCTGATGCTCGCATTTTGGTTCTTCGGCCTGCGCTTCCTGCTTCGCCGAGACAATCCGCGCCCGATTCTCGGCGAAAGCCTCTGTCTTGTCGGAGCCGGTTTATGGCTCGGCAATATCGCGCTTTACGGACAAATTTACCAAATTTCATCCGAACCCTCGAAGGCCATGGCCGCATGGTTTCTCGGCATTTTTCTCATGCCCTGGCTCGTGCGCCTGCGCGGCGTTTTCGTCCTTTCGCTCATCGCCGCATTTATCTGGCTCGCCTGCAAAACGGAAGAAGCATCGTACCCGGACAACGATGCTTACTACTTCCATTTCCTCGCATTTTTCGCCGCGGTTTCCGCGCTCGGAACTGTCCTCTCCAATTTGAAAGACTCCGTACGCAAGCGCTTCCGCGGATACGGCCCGCTCGCCGCCTGGACTGCCTTTCCGGCAATCATTCTCATGACTCAGATCTGGTGTTATGACATCCCATTTCGTAGCGATATAAACGTCGCTCTCGTCCTACTGACGCTCATTCCCGCCACGCTGCTACTGACGGCCTCCCTGCTCTTCTCTTTCCGCGAAAAACTCAAGCCCTTCGGCAAGCTCTGCGCCCTTCTTCTCGGCGCCTTCCCCTGTGTTCCGCTCGTGCTTTACGGGCTCGGCACAACTCATTTCTCCGAAGACGCCACCCAAGTCCTGATGATGGCCGCGCTCTTTGTAAGCGGAATCGCCGCAATGGCCCTCGGAGCGCTTGTCCTACGCAAATTCTACGTCAATCTCGGCACGCTGATGGTGCTGCTTGCCGCGCTTGCGCTCATCATCGAAGTCATCGGCTCGCTCACGTTCAGCGGCTTCACGCTGATCCTCGCCGGGACGCTGATGATTGTTTTCGGCTACCTGCTTGAGCGCCAACGCCGCAAAATCACGGCAAAAATCAAAGCCGAACAGGCTTAACTTCCGAACCTCAAACTTAAGAGTTTTTTCACTATGAAAATCAGAATTTTTATCATCACCCTGATTCTCGCCGCGCAAGTCCTCGGACTCTTCTGCGTCTCGCTCGCACGGGAACGCGAATGGAACAACAATCCGACTTTCCGCCTGAAATGCGTAAGCTACGACCCGCGCGATTTGCTGCGCGGACACTATTTGCCGCTGAGATTTGAAATCGAAGGCCCCATCGCCTTCTCCCAATTTGACGCCGCAGCCCAACAAAAACTGCGCGACGAGCTTGCCGACGACATTGACAGCCTTCTGAAGCCGGACGGTGACGGCTACCACTACGTCTATTTCCCGGAAAATTGGGAATTTTGGGCCATTCTTGCGCCCAATGAAGCAACAGGCCTTTGGGAAATAGAACGCGTAACGGCGGAAGATCCGAAAATTGATTTCAATGCCCACCCGCATTCCGGAAAAATTGCGCTTAAAGTCGAGCGCCTCAACACCCTCCGCTTGAATAAAACAAGCGCGCACCACCACCCTCTTGTCCAATTTGCAGGCGCACAAGAAAAAAGCGAGCCCGCCGTAACCGCAAAACGTCCGGAAGATTTCTTCACGGCGGGGAGCCCGTTTGAAATTCAAGTGCCCCTGGAATTCGCATTCGCTAACCGACGCTTTTACCTCTCCGAAGAAAAGGCCAAACGCTTCGATCGCGAATTCCAAAACGATATGAACCGCGTTTCCGCCGAACTCTTTTTCCGCGCCGACGGCTCCATCGTTCCGAAGCGCCTACTCGTGGACGGAAAACCCTTTTAAGAAAAAAGGGATAGCGGATAACTGATAACGG
>JAZRTJ010000057.1:0-29346 GCA_045651925.1 Candidatus Spyradenecus sp.
CCGTACCTCGCTCACGGGCGCACGCGGCCCCGGCATGGACGCCGGACTGGAATTGCTCGCCATGGTTAAGCGCGAATACAAATTTCCGGTCCTCACGGACATCCACCTGCCCGATCAATGCGAAAAGGTGGCGCAAGTCTGCGACGTCCTCCAGATTCCCGCATTCCTCTGCCGCCAGACAGACCTCCTCGTCGCCGCTTCCAAGACCGGCCGCTGCGTGAACGTCAAGAAAGGCCAATTCCTTTCCCCGCAGGAAATGCGCTATGTTTACGACAAACTCGCCCTTTCCGGTGCCCACGAAATCTGGCTGACCGACCGCGGCACGGCTTTCGGCTACCAGAACCTCGTCGTCGATATGCGCTCGTTCGCCATCATGGGCAAGACCGGCGCACCGACGATTATGGACGCGACGCACAGCGTGCAACTCCCGGGCGCAATGATGGGCGCTTCCGGCGGGCAACGCGAATTCGTCCCCGCCCTCTCCCGCGCAGCCGTAGCTTCCGGCGCCAACGGTCTTTTCCTCGAAACACACCCGGAACCGGCCAAGGCCATTTCCGACGCCGCAACGCAACTCCCGCTGGCCGCCCTCGAAGAACTCGTCGAGGACTGCCTCAAAATCTGGGAAATCGTTAACAATAAAAACTAAACGTTTCGCGCCGAAACCGATTTCGGTACAAGCGAAAAAGAGCGTCCTTGCACGGGACGCTCTTTTTTTGACGAAGGACAGCGCCTTTTCCGAAAACAAAAACGCTCAGCACCGGGAAATCGATACTGAGCGCTAAAGGCGTCCAGAACGGGAGCTTTCGGCTTTCAACGCCGAACGTCCTTAGGCAATCATCGTGCCGTCGAGGCGGACCTTCTTGCGGAAGAGCTCGAGAATCTTTTCCGTGAGCGGGCCGCACTTGCCGGAGCCGATCTTGCGTCCGTCGAGTTCCACGACGGGGACAACTTCCGCTGCGGAGCCGGTGATAAAGGCTTCGTCCGCATTCCAGATGTCGTAGCGCGTCATATCCGTTTCCACGACGGGGATGCCGAGTTCGCGGGCGCATTCCATGGCGGCGGAACGGGTGATGCCGATGAGAAGACCAGATGCCGGAGCCGGGGTGATGAGCTTGCCCTTGTGAATGACGAAAATATTATCCCCGGAGCATTCCGCGACATTGCCCTGGTCGTTGAGGAGAAGGCATTCGTCGTAACCGCAGTGGAGGGCTTCGATCTTCGCGAGGATGTTATTGAGATAGTTCAGCGACTTCACCATCGGCGGAAGCGCGGCGACGCTCATGCGGCGCGTCGGCACGGTGATGAGCTTGATGCCGTTGGTGTAAACTTCCGGCGGATACAGCTTGATCGTGTCGGCGATGATGATGAGCGACGGCTTGGAGCAGTTACGCGGGCTCAGGCCGAGGTCGCCGACGCCGCGCGTGATAACGGTGCGGATATAGCCGTTTGCGACGCCGTTGCGGCGGCAGGCTTCCACGTGCGCTTGCGCGAGTTCTTCGCGGGACCACGGGAGCTCGAGAGCGATGGCTTTTGCCGAGTATTCGATGCGTTCGATGTGTGCGTCGAGCTTGAAAATGCAGTTGTCGTAAACGCGAATGCCTTCAAAGAGACCGTCTCCGTAGAGCAAGCCGTGATCGAAAACGGAAATTTTCGCGTCTTCTTTCTTGTAAAATTGTCCGTCGATGTAAACTTCCATAAGTGCCACCATGGAATCACTCGCGGCGCGGGAAAGCAAAGATTTTTTGAAAAGAAAAACGCGAAACGGCAAGAAAGCCGGGCAGTTCGAGCCTTTCGCCGGCCCCGCCGAAGCCCGTCGGCAGGCTTGCGTTCGCGGAAGGAAAAATTTAGCCTCGTGTTAATGAAAGTGTTTATTACCGGAGCCGCCGGATTTTTGGGGCGGGAAACTGTTTTTTCTGCATTGCGTCGAGGCTTCGACGTGACAGCCGTTTTGCATGAGGCCGAACCGATTTTTCCGCCACAGGTCCGCCGCCTGAAAACGAACTTGGAAAACACCGACGCGCTCGAAGCGCAGATTCTTCAGGAGTTCCCCGATGCAATTATCAACTGCGCCGCGGTGACCTCCATTGCCGACGCCACGGCCGACCCCGCCCGCGCCGAGCGCATCAACGTCGCGCTTCCGCGCCGCCTCGCCATGCTTGCCAACCACCTCTCCGGACGCTTCGTCCACGTTTCGACCGATATGGTTTTTGACGGCGACAAGGGCAATTACGAACACACCGACATGCCGCTCCCGCGCAATCTCTACGCGCAAACCAAACTCATGGGCGAACGCGAAGTCCTGAAGTACGGAAAATCCTCGGCGAGCGTCGTCCGCACCACCCTCATTTCCGGCAATTCCTTCACGGGGACCCGCAGCCTGCACGAACGCCTTTTCGCCGATTGGGCGGCGGGCAAGCAGACGGCGCTCTTCGGCGAAGAAATCCGCCAGCCCGTCAGCGTCAGCAATCTCGCGGACGTACTCGTCGAACTCTGTGAGCGCCCGAATCTAAGCGGCGTTTACCACTGGGCGGGCGGCGAAGCCCTTTCGCGCTACGAAATCGGCGTACGCATCGCCGAGCACTTCGGCCTGCCGACGGAGCAGCTCGTTAAAAAAATCAGCTACGCCGACGTCCCCGGTGCCGAAGCAACGCGCCCGCGCGACCTCTCGTTCATCCTGCACCCGCTTCCGGGAAAACTGAAAACACGCGTACAGGTCTTCGACGAATTGCTCTCGGAAATGCGCGTGCCTGCAAGATTTGCGGCCTGGTACGAAGCGATGACGGGGAAAAAAGTCGTCCAACGCCTCGTCAAGGGCGTCGATTTTTAGTCCCGCCCTTTTCCGCACACACTCTGCTAACACGATTTTGCCATGTTTTGGAAGAATATCCCGATTCATATTCTGGACTTCGAAGGCTCGGTCAATTCCGGGATTGTCGAATACGGATTTGCCACCCTGCTCGGCGGAAAGGTCATTGATGCGCGCACGCGTATTTGCGGCGTAAAAAGTTTTATTCCGCTCGAGGAATCGGAAGTTCACGGCATTTTTAACGAAGATGTCATCGGGCTTGCTCCGGTCGAAAACGACTGGAATATTTTCTCCGGGCTGCGCCAAAGCGGGCTTTTCGGTTCGCACCACGCACCGGCGGAAATCGGCATGCTCGGCTCGGTTTGGAGCGTCCCCGGAAAAGTGCCGGATTTTTCGATTACGGGCTGCCCGCCGGTCAACAGCTGGGGGCCGTGGATCGACACCTGCCGCATCGCCAAAACCTGGTTCCCGCAGGAACGTTCGCACAAGCTTTCGACGCTGATTGAGCGCTTTGAAATCGGCGACCGCGTCGAAAAAACGGCAGAGAAATTCTGCCCGAAGGCGCGTGCCCGCTATCACTGCGCGCTTTACGACGCCATCGCCGCCGCCGAATTGCTCATCAATATGTGCGAACACCCGTCGTTTGAGCGCGCGGAAATCCTCGATTTGGTTTCCGCCAGCACCAGCGCCAAAAAATTCCGGGAACACCTCCAAGGCGAATTCGATTTTTTCTAAAAAATAAACACGGCCCCTAAAATTAAAATTTAAAAGCCCGGTTCCGGCGGCTAAGATTAATCTTTCTTTTTACTATGAAAAAATTTATCTCCGTTTGTCTTTCCTGCTTTGCCGCGGGAGCCCTTTCGCTCGCCGCACAGGAAAATCCGCGCGAAGCTTTCTGGGAAAACACCCTCGGCACCCTGCGCGAAAAGCCGAAAGACGGTATCGCCGCGCTCGACGAAATCGCCGACCAAGCCGCACAGGCAAGCGCTTGGGACGAATACGCCCTCGCCCTTTTCCTGCGCGCGGGCGCCCGCGCCGTAATCGAAGGCCGGGACGGCTCCGTCACCCTCGTTCGGGAACTGCAGCGCGCCGTTGGCGAAGCGCCGTCGCCCGAAGCCCGTGCCTTCCTTTCCGCCCACCTCGCTTTCGCATTCTCGCAACTGGCGAAAAATCCGCGCTACGGGCAAATGCGCCCGCACACGACAATCGCCGGCAATGACGGAGCGGACGAAGATGTCGCCACTTGGAGCGACGAGCGCCTCGTCCGTGCGGCTCTCGACACCTACAAAAGCATTTTTGACGAAGCCGACAGCCTGAAAAAAATCCCGGTTGCGCTCTTTTCCGCCAAGCAAACGATCAATGAAAAGATCCTAAAAAAACTCGGATTCGAAAACCGCGAATTCGGCATTTTTTCTCTCAACGATTCTCCCGTCGCGGACTTCCCGACGCTCTACGATTTCTTCGCACAGGACGCCGTAAAATTCTATTCGAAGCTCTCCCGCTACCTTCCCGCCGCCAAAGAAGCCCGCGACGAACAACTCGAAGCGTGGAAGGAATTTCACGTCAACGATGCCGACAAATCCGCTTACGCCCGCGCCGTCTTTGCGGGAATCGATGCCGAAAGCGACGATTACGAAAACGCTCTGAAGCAATTCACGAAGACATTCTCCTACTACCCGATTGCCTCCGAAGCCTTTGCCAAGCTCGCGCAAAACGCAATCGACGAGCAGCGCCGGGAAGAAGCCTTCCTCTTCGCGAAGGAAGGTTACGAAAAGTACAAGCAGTACAAGAATTCCGCCGAATGCGCCCATATCTTGGATTCCCTGCTTTCTCAAAATATCGGAACCATTTACACCGAATCCACTTGGTTCGATACCGAATCCGCCCAAGTCAAATTCTCCGCGAAGAACATCGAAAAAATCTACTTCCGCGCCGTGCCCTGGGATTGGCAGGATTTTCTGCGCCGGGAACGCAACCGCCCGGGAAATCTCTCGGAGGCGGAGCGCCAAGAGATCCTCCTCTGCGACGAAGGCGCCGTCACTTGGTCGCAGGAACTTGAAAAATTCACCGATTTCGCGCAACACGAATTCGTTGTTTCCGCGCCGTTCAAAAAATTCGAACCCGGTTTTTACTTCATCACCGCCTCCGCCGATCCGGATTTCAAATCCTTCTTCAACGACAGAATCCCCTACATGACGGTTTGGGTTTCCGACATCGCCGTCGTCACGGAAGGCATTAAGTATCGCCAAAATGCCAAAAATAAACGCAGTTTGCGCGGCTACGTCGTCAACGCACAAAGCGGTGAACCGCTCGAAAACGTCGAAATCGCCGCATGGAACAAAGTTTACGGCGGCGAACGCGTTCCCGTCGAAAGCGTAAAAACGGCTGCCGACGGCAGCTTTGAGCTTCCCGGCTTAACACAGGACTTTGTCGCGCTCGCCGTCGCGCCCGACGGAAACGCCGTAAGCATCGACGAAAAGCACGATTACTCTTACTTGGGAAAATCCGACAAGCCGAGCACCGACATCGGGAAGCTTTTTACCGACCGCGCCATTTACCGCCCGGGACAGCTCATCCACTTCAAGGGGATTCGCGCCCGTTACGACGCGGACAAGCCCGGCTCGGAAAAATTGCTCCCCGGCGAAAAGGTCGAAGTCCGGCTCTACGACACCAACGACCGTGAAGTCGCCAAAACCGAATGCTACACAAACGCCTTCGGTTCGTTCGCCGGCACCTTTACCGCTCCGGCGGGCCTGCTCAAAGGCAACTTCCGGATACAGTTCGACAATGTCGAACGAAGCATCCGCATCGAAGAGTACAAGCGCCCGAAATTCGAACTCGCACTCGAGCCCGCCGACAGGCAAGTCATTCTCGGCCAAAACGCGGAAATGCAGGTCTCCGCAAAGGCCTTCACCGGCATGCCGCTCGACGGCGCAAAAATTGCTTGGACGGTCACCGAGCAATCGTGGGAAAACAGGTTCCGGGACAATGAACCCGTCGCCCGCGGAGAAGGGAAACTCGATGCCGACGGAAACTTCAAAATCGTCTTTCCGACGAACCCTAAGAAGCTTTCCAAGGACGAAGCCCGACGCCTGTCTCCGACAGAGCAACTCGAGCGTGAACGCCAACTCGAACGCGATTACAGCGTCGAAATCGCCGTTACTGACACCTCCGGCGAAACGATCACGGAAAAACGCTTTGTCTGTATTGCCAACAGCGGCGTGCGCGCCTCGTTGAGCTATTCCGACAACGTTTTTTCCGTGCGGGCTACCGACTTCTCTTACAATGCACTCTCCGTTCCTGCCAAGCTTTGCATTTACGAGGCCGTGCTTCCCGAAAAAATCGAACGCACGTCCGCCCCTTCGGCAATAATGGGCGGCAGGTCCATTCCGAGAACCACTCCTCTCAAACGCGGCCAGAAGCTCTTCGAAAAAGACATTGTCACCGATTCGAAAAAAGCCGAAATGCAAATCCGGATTCCGGAAGGGACATTACCGGCCTCCGGCGCATTCATTGCCGCAATTTCCGGCAAAGACGCATTTGCCCGCCCGTTCGAAAGCGAAGTCAATTTTGCCCGGATCGGCGGAAACGACACGCACTACGCCGTAAAGCTCCCCTTCGTGCTCAATAAAGACGCCAACCAGAAAGCCGAGCTCGGCGAAGCATTTTCCTTCATCTGGGGAAGCGGCTACGAATCGGCACGCGCCCGCATCGAACTTTCCAAAAACGGGAAAACACTGAAAACGTTTTGGACGCAAAAAGGCAATACGCAGGAAACCGTCAAAATTCCCGTCACGCAGCAGCTGGCCGGCGGATTTAAGGTCCGCGTTGCACAATTCCGCGACGGGAGAATGCTCGACACAACCTTCCACGTTTCCGTTCCCGCAAAGGACAAAAAACTTCAAGTCGAATGGCAACGCTTCCGCTCGAAGCTCGTACCCGGCGGCGCGGAAGTTTGGACCGCACGTGTCACGCTTCCGAACGGCACGCCCGCCGACGCCGAAATGCTTGCCCTGCTCTACGACCGCTCGCTCGATTCGCTCCAATCGAATTGGCAGGACATCGACGGTTTTAACTTCACGGTCTTCGATCCCCGAAACAGCCTGCCAAGCCTTTTTTCGAGCAATATCCGGACAGATTTTTACCCGTCGGAAAAATTCCCGAAAACACCGTACGCGAGAAAACAAGACTACAGGCCTATTTCCTGGATGTTTAACAACAATAATACGGGAATAAGCGAACGCTCGTACGTAAGAGCCAATGGCATGGGCATCGGTAGCGCAAAAGCACTCGCCGCCGCGCCGGCTCCGGAAGCTCAAGCCGTTGTAGGCGAGGATTTTCTCACTCTCGAAGACAATGAAGCCGAAGAAGGCGAAACTGCAAGCTATGCCGCCGGATCTGCCGGAGACGCCCCCGCACGGGCCCGCCGGGGGAAAAATACGCCGATTGCCCCGCGCAAAAACCTGCAGGAAACGGCATTCTTCCAGCCCTTCATTAACACGAATGCCGACGGAATCGCCCAAATCACCTTTGTCGTCCCCGAGGCGCTGACCGGCTGGCGCTTCATCGCCTTCGCCCACGACAAAGCCCTGCGTAGCGGCTCGCTCGAAGCGAACGATATCGTCACCGAAAAACCGTTAATGGCTCAGCCGAACGCACCGCGTTTCCTGCGGGAAGGCGACAGCATCGAATTCCCCGTCAAAATCTCCAACAGCGGAAAGGCTGCGCTCAAAGGCAAAGCGCAACTCGCGTTCATGCGCGCCGACAACGGGCAAAACGTCTTCGCCGAACTCTGCGACGCCGCAAGCGAACAGGCCTTTGAAGTTCCCGCCGGCGCAACCACCGTCTTAAAGTGGAAAATCCGCGTCCCCGAAAATTGCGGCTTCCTGACTTACCGGGCCACGGCTCGTGCGGACGATTTCTCCGACGGCGAAGAGGCCCTGCTTCCGATTCTGCCGAAAAAGGTCACCGTATCCGAAAGCGCCAACTTCCTCGTCCGCGCAGGCACGGAACGTAGCGCCACCCTTGATTTCTCGGGTAAAAAAATCGATCGGCTCAATATCGAGGTGAATGCAGATCCCGCCTGGGATGCCTTCCTGGCACTCCCGAGACTGGCTCTGCTCGCACGCGAAAACGATTCCTCGGACTCGATTTTCTACCGCTTCTACACGAACAAGCTGGCGGAAAAAATCGTCAAACAAAATCCGGCCTACCGCCGCAAATTCGAAGCGCTCAACGCACTCGGCAAGCCGTCGCAGGATTTGCTCTCCCCGCTCGCGCAGGACAAGGCAAGGAATATCGCGCTCGAAGCCACGCCCTTCGTCAGGGACGCAAACGACGAAAGTGCGCAACGCCGTGCCGTCGCTCAGCTCTTCGAGAAAAACACGATGGCTCAGGAATCGGCGATCGCACTGGAAACCTTGAAGAAACGCCTCCGAGAGCTCAACGGCGACGGTTGGTCTTGGTTCCCGGGCGCACAAGAAGTGTCTCCGCGCGTCACCCGCACGATTCTCAAGGGCCTCGCCCGACTCGTCGAAGTCGGCGCGCTGGACAAATCCGAAATCCAATTCATCCGCGGCGCCGTCAACGCCCAGGACCGCTGGGCGGAAACCCAATTCAACCGCTTCGACGACAAAGGCGTGCGCACGCCCGCACCGCTGGGCAGCGACCTCGTTGATTGGCTCTACATGCGCCACCTTTCCGGTATGGGCAGCCCCAATCAGGCTTGGAATCACTACCTCGCCGAAGCCGCCGACCCGGACGTTTGGGTTAAGCTTCCGCGCTACACACAGGCGCAGATCGCCCTCGTGCTTGCCGACAGCAAACCCGAGGTCTCAAAGCGTATCGTCGAATCAATTCGCCAGCACGCCGTGACGAGCGACGAACTCGGCATGTACTGGAAGGACGAAGTCAGCCGCTGCCCGTGGTTTATCGAATTCGCCTCCATCGAAACGCAGGCCATGATGGTCGAACTTTTTTCGAAGATCGCTAAAGACACCGCCGCTGTGGCCGAACTCAAAACCCGGCTCCTGACTCAAAAACAGGCACAGTGTTGGAAGACTTCCCGCGCCAGCGCCGAAGCCGTTTACGCCCTGCTCTGCACGCCCGCAAGCCCCGCAAGCGACAAGTCCGACGACGTCGGAACGCTGACGGACGCCGAAATGCGAAACGCCGCTTCAGCCTCCGCGAACAAGGCCGCACCGCAGATTGCCGTCGGGGCACAGACGATTCCC
Organism: Candidatus Spyradenecus sp.; assembly: GCA_045651925.1. Classification (GTDB taxonomy): domain Bacteria; phylum Verrucomicrobiota; class Verrucomicrobiia; order Opitutales; family UBA953; genus Spyradosoma. The sequence goes on from JAZRTJ010000057.1 coordinate 9,040, forward strand.
GCAGACGGTAAACGCTTCCGCGCCGACGAAATCGTTCCCGCACCGGCTCAGCTGACCATGAAAAATCCGGGCCAAAATCCGATTTTCGTTTCCGCATTTTGGAGCTACGAAACGGAGCTCGACAAGGTCAACGCAAACACGCCGCCGAACGGCTTTAAAATCCGTAAATCGCTCTGGAGAAAATCCCTCGACGCCGCCGGTCAGCCGCGCCTTTTCCCGATTCGCGCGGAAATGCTGCAACCCGGCGACGGAGTCGTCGTCCGCATCGTCATCGAAGCTGACCGCGATTTCGAATTCGTCCACGTGAAGGATTTGCGTGCTTCGGGTTGTGAACCGACGGGAACGCGTTCGGGGTATCGTTGGAACAACGCCGTTTGGTATTACACGACGACGAGCGATACGGCGGAAGAATTCTTCTTCGACAGGCTGCCTCAGGGCAAGCACGTCCTGGAATACTCGCTCCGAGCAGTCCACAGCGGCAAATACTCCGCCGGCTTCGCGGAAATCCGTTCGCTCTACGCGCCGGAATTCTCCGCGCATTCCAAGGCCTCCGTCCTCGAGACGCGCTAAGAAAAAGCCGCTTCTTCCGTTCATCCGCGAATTTCACTTCCGTGAAGTTCGCCGATTTTTATCCCCCCAAACGTTATCCGTGAGCGAAGGTCGCGGCGTCGATGATGCACGCGCCGCGGCGGCGCAAAGCCCGCGCGCATTCGGAAAGTGTCGATCCGGTCGTAAAGACATCGTCGATTAAAACATAGCGTTTGTGCGGATCCGCTTTGAATCCGGGCTTGGCGGAAAATGCGCCCTGCACATTTTCCCGGCGGTCCGCCGCATCCAAATGCGTCTGCGTTCCCGTGTCGCGCCGCCGCTCAAGCACGTCTTCCACCCTCGCGCCGGGAGCGATGGCGGCAAAAGCTTGCGCGAGATGCAAGCTCTGGTTGTAGCCGCGTGTACGCAAGCGCTTGCGGTAGAGCGGAACCGGCACCAAAACCGCATTTTCCAGATACTCGGAAAAGCCGCGGGAGCGCTTCGCCAGTGTCGCCATGTCCCGCGCCATCGCCGGATGCTTCCAATATTTCAGCGAAAAAACAATCGGACGCGAAAAGCGGTCCAAGCGGACAACGCTGCGGGAACGCCCGATGTGCAATTCCTCGCCGCCCCGATCCGCGCAATTACGGCAGATGCGTTCCGTTTGTCCTTCTCCGGCACTGAAAGCCCCGCAGCGCGGGCAGGCATCGGCGGCGTGAATCGTGTACAACAATTTCGCGCCTGCTTCGGAAATAAATTCCAATTCGCCGTCCCCCAGCGCCTTGCCCGTAATCACGCACGAACGCGGGAAAATCGTATCCGTAAGCCCGCGGAAAAAAGCGAGGGCACTGCGGCGGAGAGCTTTTCCGAAACGTAAAATGCGAACGGCTGTTTTTCGTACAATCATCGGATTCCGCTCGCAGGGTTCGCAAAAACGCGCTTAGGACTTCTTGTGCTCCCAGGGAAGACGCACCGAAACAGGCGTTTGCTTCCAAACGTCGAAGCTCTCGAAAATCTTCCCGCGCCCGAGAATATTTTTCGGATCCAGAGCTTTTTTGACGGCCTTCATGGCGGCAATCTCCGCCGACGTATGCTGCAACGCCAAAAACGGCGATTTCGCCAGGCCGATGCCGTGTTCGCCCGTAATGACACCGCCGAGTTCAACGACGGCTTTCATGACACGGAAAATCGCCTCTTGCGCCAGAGCACGCTCGTCGGGATTCCCGCGATTGTACATGATGTGGACGTGAAAATTGCCGTCGGCGGCGTGCCCGAAAATCGGCGTTTGCAAGCCGGTTTCCCGCGTCACGGCACGCATCGCCTCAAACAACGGCAGATAGGATTCGAGCGGCACGACAATATCTTCGTTCAATTTGGAATCCGCCAAGCGGAACATCGCCGGCGAGCAGGCGCGGCGGATTTCCCAGAGCTTTTCCGCTTCATCGGGCAAATCGGTCTCGCGGAATGCCCGGGCGTATTGGGTCGCCCAAGCGCGAATTTTCTCGATGGCGGCAGCCAATTCCCCGCGGGAACCGTCGGCTTCGACCAGCAAAACGGCGTCGCCCGCTTCGATTCCCGAAATCGTTTCCCCTTTTTCCTCCAAGGCGCAACGCACGGAAAGCGCATCCATGAATTCCAAAACGGAAGGATTGATGCGCTCCCGCAAAAGCGCCTGCGCCGCACGCAAGCCGCTCGCATCGTCGGCAAACATACACAGAAACGTGTGCCGCACCTCGGGAATCGGAGCCAAGCGCAAACTCGCGCGCGTAACGATTCCGAGCGTGCCTTCCGCACCCACCCACAGGTCGCGCAGATTGTAGCCGCTGACAAATTTTCTGACGTTCGCGCCCCAACGCACTTTTTCGCCCGTCGGCAAAAACCCTTCGAGCGCCACGACGTAATCGCGCGTCACGCCGTATTTGGCGGCACGCAGCCCGCCGGCATTCGTCGCAATGTTTCCGCCGATTGTACAGTATTTCACGCTCGCGGGATCCGGCGGATAAAACAGCCCGTGCGGACGCGCCGCATCGGAAATCGCCTGCGTCACGACACCCGGTTCGACAATCGCCAAGCCCGCATCAGCGTCAATTTCGCATTGCGTCCAACGCGATAGGTCGAGGACCCACCCGCCGCAAACCGGTGCCGCGGCACCCGTCGTTCCGCTTCCCGCGCCGCGCACGGTCACGGGAACGTCGTGTTCGTTGGCAAGCTTGAGCAAAGTCGCGATCGCCGCTTCGTCCTGCGGAAAGATGACGGCCTCCGGCAAAAACGAGAGCTTCGTATTGTCAAACGAAGCCGCAAAAAGCGCTTCGGCATCGGTCCGAACCGCCTCTTCTCCGAGCGTATTTTTCAACGCCTTCGTCGCGACTGCAAATTTATTCATGGTTTCCCAAAAAGATGCTTCCCGCCGCCCGAAAGGTCAAAAATAAAAAGAACCCGAAATCCCGCCGCTCCGCTTGCGCAATCATTTTCTTTCCCCGGGCAAACGACAGCCCCGGCGTATCGGCGACGCTTTTATCGCAAAAAGGATAAATGATGAAACTGAAAATTGCCGTTACGGGAGCGCTGGGTTACAGCGGAACTTATATCGCACGGGAAGCCCATGCCCGCGGACACCAAGTGATTGCGCTGACAAATTCCCCTCATCGGGAAAACCCGCTTTCGCTCCCGATTGTGCCGCTCGCCTGGGATGCGCCCGTGCAGCTGGAAGCCGTTTTACGCGAGTGCGACGTGCTGATCAACACCTACTGGGTCCGTTTTAACGGGAAAAATCTTTCCCATGCACAGGCACTCCGGAACACGCAGATGCTTTTCACGGCCGCACGTGACGCCGGCGTAAAAAGAATTGTCCACACAAGCATCACCCACCCGGACGCCTTTAGTGATTTGAGCTATTTCAGCGGAAAGGCCGACGCGGAAAAATACCTGCGGAATCTGCCGGTTCCGAGCTCGATTCTGCGGCCTGCGCTGCTTTTCGGAAGAACCCCGGAAGAAAGCATTCTGATCAACAACATGGCGTGGGCGCTCCGCCGATTCCCGTTCGTCGGCGTTTTCGGCGACGGGAAATACCGCCTGCAACCGCTGCACGTACAGGACTTTGCCGAACTCGCCCTGCGCGAGGCCGAGCGGACGGATGGCGAAAACGCGATTATCGAAGCCGTCGGACCGGAAATCTATTCGTTCCGCGAGCTCTGGGAAATGATCGGTAAGGCAATCGGCAAGCCGCGCAAAATCGTTTCCGTCCCCGCCTGGTTCGGCTGGGGCGTCGCCCGCCTGACGGGTATGCTCTTCGGCGACGTGATGCTGACGCGCGACGAGGTGCGCGCCCTGATGGAAAACCGCCTCGTCGTCGAAAATGCCGCGCCGGCGGGACCGCGTTCCCTCCGCGTCTGGTGCGAGCACAACGCAAAGCACCTGGGTAAAGACTACGCCTCCGAATTATCCCGTCGAAAACCCTGATTCCGCGGAATTAAATTCCGAAGACTCTGCGCCTCACGCGCTTCCAATTTCCTCTCACGGAGACACGGAATATCAAAGGACATTTTTGCCCTTGTTCCAAAATATAATCCTCCGGAACGATTTGGCTTGGAATATTGTCGTTCGCGATTGGGAATAAGGAGCAAAAAAGGACAAAAAATGCTCCGGCCTCTTACGCCCGGAGCATTTTTAAGCGTTAAATCCCAAAGACTTCGCGGACGGCATCGCCGACGCGGTCTTTCGCGCAAACACGCGTGTGAAGCACCGGAGCGCTTTCGAGCTCAGCAAAGCGCGGAGCCTTTCCGGCGAGCTTGCCGAGTTCGCTCAGGTTTTCAAAATCGTCAGCCGCGCAAGCACCCTTGAGCGCACGAAGCATCGTCGCCGGGAATTTCCACGGAGCAGCCGTTTCCGCGATAACGGCGGGAACGCTTCCGCGATTACCGAGCTCGCGCAAGACCTTCCAGCCGATGGCCGTGTGCGGGTCGGCGAGGTAGTCGGCATCGCGACGAATTTCCGCGATAGCGGCTTCCGTTTCCGCCTGCGTCGCAAATCCGGAATCGAAGCCGGCAGCCTGAGCGGCACGGCATTTTTCGTCCTCAAATCTGAAAATTCCCGTCGCCTTGAGCGAAGCCATGCTTTCGCGCGTCCACGCGGCATCGCGGCCGGAAACTTCAAAAATAAAGCGCTCGATATTCGACGAAACGAGGATGTCCATCGACGGCGAATTCGTGATTTGGAAAGCGCGGTGCGTGTCGTAAACGCCGGTTTTGATGAATTCGGCGACGACATTGTTTTCGTTGGATGCCACGATGAAGCGGCGGATCGGCGCGCCGAGCTTTTTCGCGTAAAACGCCGCAAGGATATTCCCGAAATTGCCCGTCGGGACAACGACATCGAAGCCTTCGTCGCCGAGAATGCCGGAAAAATGCAACTGGCGCCAAGCCATGATGTAATAGCACACCTGCGGGAAAAGGCGCCCGATATTGATGGAATTTGCGCTGGAAAGGAAAATGCCCTTCGCGGCGGCATCGGCGCGGATTTTTTCATCGGCAAAAACGGCCTTCACGCCGGCTTGTGCGTCGTCAAAATTGCCTTCGATGGCGCAGGCGTAAACGTTGCCGCCTTCGCAGCAGACCATTTGGCGGCGCTGAATTTCGGAAGTGCCCGTCTTCGGGAAGAACACGAGGACTTCGGTTCCCGCGACTTCCGCGAAACCGCGCATCGCCGCCGAACCGGTGTCACCGCTGGTCGCGGTCAGAATCGCCGCCTTTTTCAGGCCCGCCTGCTCCGCCGCGTATTGCAAAAGTGTCGGCAAAATCGTCAGGGCGACGTCTTTAAACGCCGCCGTCGGGCCCTGCGCGAGGTCCATGAAAAGGACGTTGTCGCAGACCGGATTGAACGGCACGGGGACGGCGGGATCGGCGAAACGCGCAACGGAACGCTCCACAGCGGCATTGCGGACGTTTTCGGGAATGTCGTCAAAAAACAGTGCGAGCAATTTGCGCATCGTTCCCGCATAATCGCAATCGGCTTCAAGCCAGTCCGGAAGCGCATCGCCGCCCGGAATCCGGACGGGCACATAAAGCCCGCCGTCGGGCGCAATACCGTTTAAAAGTGCTTCGGTGGAGGAAACTTCGGGCGCAAGTCCGCGCGTAGAAATGTATTTCATGGTTAGTTAATTAAAAAAGTTTTCGTTTAATGAAATCACAATTTTCAAGGCACGGGAACAAAAAATGCGGAAGAGCTTAACTTCCGCTTTCCTCAACAAAAATGCACAATAGATATCAAGAATTAGACTTCGAAAATGTCTTATGTAAAATCTGTGTGAGAATCATCGTCAGAATAACGGATGCCGCGAAGAAGTAGATACCACTGTGAATTTTTACATCCACCATATCGCCAAGCTTCAGCGAAACCACGAGTAACGCAATGACGAAAACATCAATCGTCACACTCATAAGCTTTTTTTATGGCCAATCTCTTCTTGAAAGAAATTCGTTCTGTATTAGGTTTTTCACCATTTCTATAACCTAAAAAGTTTTGGACTTCAGAATTTCCAAGGTCTGCAGCAAGCTCAAGGAGTAGTGCCGCAACTCGGAAATTCGCACGGTGATAGTATTGAAATCCTATTTCCGCAAGAGCCTTTTCCTCCTCCGCACTCGCAATCGAATTCATTATCGTTAATCTATCAAACGAATGCAGAGGGATATCTTTCAACAAAGCATCAAAAAAATTAGCAACATCTGCCCTGCTTAAGAGATTATATCTTCTCAAAACGCTCATTAGCGCGACATTCGCTTTTTGAAGAAAAATAGTACCTATCTTTTTTTTATCAGGCCTTGCCCCAATGTGCAAAAGACTACCTATTGATGTTACAGGAGAATCTTTTTCCAATGCCATTAGAGCTTTGGACAACGCTAGATTTTTATTAGCACCACGACTCTCTAAAAATAAAAAATCTTTAGGATTGCCCCCATCTTTTACTGCTAAAACATTCATTATTTCTTGTGCTTCTTCACGGCTAAAACAAAGTTCTCGCCCAACAAAATGTTTAAGAGCAACAACCTTCCCTTTCATTATTGCGTATTCCAAAGGAATTTTCCCATTCAAGTTGAGATATGGATCAGCTCCCCGATCCAGCAAAAACTCAATAATTTCATCGTTCCCGATTTCAATCCCAACCAGTAAAACAGATCGTCCATATCGGTCTTGTACCGCCCTACAATCCATAGGTGCTAAACTTTTTGCGAGGGGCAAATTCCCTTCCGCAACAGCATCTCCAAGCGCTCGATGGGGATATTGTGATGCACACCCAAAAGAGCAAACAGAAAGCAATAATGCCAGTAGTGCATTTACGTTTTTCATACAAACCCTTTATTTACTGCTCAATCAGGACTACATTATATTCCTTGGGGCTAAACTTATAGTCGTTGCACTCCTCCCATATGACGCAATCAATTCCTGCCCACGGAGTTAAAAAGCAAGTCCCTGCAATAGTGATCACAATAAACTTTACAATCCCTTCTCCCACCCCAAACTCATCTCGATCGACTTTTTCAGGACAAAAGCAAACCGACTCGTACCCACCAAGAGTAAGTTTAACATCAGAATTGGAATCACGTTCCAAATCAAGGCTAATTGGCGTTTGACCTTTGTATTCACCATCAACAAAAACATTTGCTCCTTGCGGAATAGAGTTTATGAGTACAGAATCCATTCTCGGCTTATCGCCAGGAATAGGTGCTGGCATGTAATAACCAACGCACCCGCCCCCCCAAAAAAAGGAAAGCGTAGTGAACACATAAAAAATTGTCGTCCTCATTTACGTACCTCACCCACAATAATAGTCCTCAGGAATCTTTCAAAATATTTCTATTTTGTATTTTGTAAGTAATATCTGCCCGAGAAGCTTGTGCCGGATTGTGAGTAACCATAATAACAGATGCCCCCATTTCCTTTTGAAGATTCAAAAACAAGTCAAAAACTTGCTCCCCCGTTGCTTCATCAAGATTTCCAGTTGGCTCATCCGCAAGGACAATGGGAGGGGAACTAACAAGAGCACGAGCAATTGCAACACGTTGACACTGCCCTCCACTCAGTTGCTCTGGCAATCGATTCGCAACGCCCCCTCTTATTTCTTCTTCGTGAAATAGGCGTGAAAGCATTTGTTCTGCATGCTTCTTTGCGTCACATGAGTTTTCGCCTTGAATCAGAAGTGTTGTCATCACATTCTGCAGAGCAGTCAATTCTGGAAGTAGATGATGCTGCTGAAATATAAATCCAACTTTTCGAGCACGATAAATCGCGAGAGCGCGATTATCTCTCTCAGAATCAAACATCGTCCCATCGATATAAAGCTTTCCTGAAGTTTGCCTATCCAAAAGCCCCAAAATATTCATAAATGTGCTCTTCCCACAGCCAGACTGCCCACAAATAGCAACAAGATCTCCAGCCTTCATTTCCCAGTTTAAATTCTCAAGAACGGCAAGAGAGGGTCCATTCGGAACCGAATAGCTCTTTGAGAGATTTTCACAAACTACAACATTTTCTTTTAACAACATATTCATTACTCCGATCGTAGATATTTAACAGGATCCGACTCTGCTATTCGACACGTCGGAATCCAAGAAATCAGCAAACAGAACAAAATAACTAAAATCCAAAATAAAAAACCGTCTTTCCAAGAAAAAACCAGTGATTCCTCCTGTATTTGGCAAAACATACGAACAACATCGGTCAACTCAGGAAGAAAATACTGGACAATAACCCATGCCCCTATAGTCCCCATAAAGCATGCGAAACATGCAACTTTGAATCCCACCCATAGGAAGACAGATCTAAGCTGCATTGAATTCATGCCTAAAGCGTGAAGAATCGCAATCTGTCTAGACTTCTCTTCTATAAGCATTGAAATTAACATTCCTACACCCACAACCGATATCATGAGAATTGCACACACTCCAAGATAAGAACTTGTTTTCACTCCCGACAAAAAGTCTTCAGCTTGAGGATTCAAATCCTTCCACGTCAAAATTCCTCTCGGCGTACAAATTTGGGAAACTTCTTTTAATACAGAACTCAGGCTGAGACAATCGCTCATAGAACAATCAACAACAATATCCCACGTCTCTCTGGGAACTATTTTTTCCAAGACGCTCGGTTTGGTGAAAATCTTAAATGCCTCTCCTCCAATAGATAGAGGGCTATCCGTAATGTATCCTGCCGTTAACATCGGCACCTCAATTAGCTCTCCACGAGAATCTTTTCCAAATATTTCAAAACGATTCGCAAAAGTACTCGGTCCCAAAGGGAAAATACTTGTTAGGCTTTTATTGACTATCCCATAATTCCTCAATCCTGCTTCGGGACTTGACATAATGTTTATTGGATCGTCTTCTGGATACTCTAATGCTTGCTCCCGATTCGCTTTAGAGTAGACATTTTCCAGAAAAACAGGAGGGCAATATTTTGAGTCGTCAAACTTATACGCCGTAAATTCAATTCTACGCATTCCCTCAAAATAAACTTCTCCTCGCTCGTCCTCAAAATTTTCAGGGAGTCTGTGGCTCGTAAGATAAAAATCTCCAGAGTAGGAGTATCCCCAATCGCACCGAGCCACATTCTTTATTTTCTTTATCTCGCAAACAATTCTGTCAACACGCACAGAATCGTTCTCGGATAAAACAACACGGATGTGAGCTTGCTTGTCTGCAATCGAAGTTCTCATAGCATGGGCAAAGTACTCCACGACAAAATAAGTTCCTATTGTCACGCACACACACAAAGTCACGCATCCATACAGAATCCCTTTCTGTCTAAACGAAAGAATTCTCGAAGAATATTGTCTTATGAATTTCATCTTCTCAGATCCTCTATAGGGTCAATTTTAAAAGCTCGCGTAGCAGCAACCCACGCGGAGCAAAGCGGAACAAGCAATGAAACCGCACCAACAACCAACACAAGATGCCATCCGCACCGAAAAGAAAAATCATCAATCATCATCTGCTTAAAAACTGGAGCGAGTGGCGAATACGGAGCAACTTTAAGAAAAATATATGCAACTCCAAAGCCAATCACACAACACACACATCCTACAGAGCCTCCCAAGCGGAGAAGCCCAGAACGAATAACTGTAGGCGACATTCCGATTGCAAGCAAAAGGGCTAACTGCTTCTTTTTCCGCTTCATTAGGATGTCAAATGTTGCCACAGCAAAAAGAAAAGCCAAAACGAAGAGGGAAGAAACAACAAGGCTAATAATGATGTTTACCGCCATGAAAATCCCATCAAGGCCACTTAATGCTTCAGACCAATGCTGAACTATGAAATCGTCGCCTAAAAAATCTGAAAGTTGTTCTGAAATTTTCAACGAACTATCTTCATCAAACGTTCTCACGCCAATTCCGTCCGATGAAGTCACACGAAATACCTCTTTCGCTTTCACTAACGGAACAATTACAATCGGCATTGGAAATAATTCGTTTTGTTGGAGTACGCCAATAATATTTACCGGAATCCTCTCCTCATTCACGACAAGATTAAAATCTTTGTTCCCAATCACATCTTTAGAAATCAAGCTCTCTGAAACAAAAATTGGAATTTCCTGCATTCTAATATTGGCAGCTTCAAACATCGTACGCTCCTCGGAAGATATTTGATCCAAAATCGGAAGAACTGCGCCAAAAGAGTCAACATCAATCCCAATTAACAAATCAGCTTTGAAAGTAAACGAGCGCCCTCCATCAACGCAGGAAAGCACAACGTCATCTCGTTTTATAAACGGACCTACAGCCCTCACACCAAGCCTTGAGCGAATTCTATCGCACAAGTCGCCCTCTTCTTCACCTTGAATCTTCATTCGCTCCCGTAAGGACATATCCTTGCGAATTCCAATTCTCTTCTGATAGGGATCCCGAACAACCAGGATCTCCTCTTTTGCCTCTATAACTTTCAACGAAATCGACCTGTTATAATTGGACAATAAAACCTGTATACTCAGAAAAATTCCGACACCTAACGACAAGACCAACACAACTCCCGAAAATGAAAAAAGTTTACGGGGGGTATGGAGAGGGGCAAATATTTTAAAAAGTAACGACGTCATCTGTTGTCCTCCACAGCCTCCTTTAATAATTGCACCATTGTTTCTTCTAAAATGCCTTGAAGTTCACGCCCTCCAACCACAGGGAAAGCGCCCTCCTTATGAAACAATCTTCGTAATTTTGAATCATAGTAACAAAGCCGAATTCTCACATGAGTCGCCTCTATACTTTTTCCTAAGAAGGTTCCAAATACAAGACATGATGCATTCATTCCGGAATGTGAACGATTCATATCATCCAACCATTCTTGACAACACTCCAACTGCCGGCTCAACTTACCACCATCCTTTGATTTTCCCGGTTTCCATAGTTCATCATAAAATTCAATCATCTTATCTGGATGTGTGTAATAAACAGGATCTATAGCTGTACGCGAAGATCCCTCATTAAATCTATGGACTCCCCCCATAATCCCGGAGCGCACCCTTTTAGCAAAATTCAAAGACTTCATCAACTCAGTATCCGTAAGCTGATCGCTAAGAGGGATTGGAGGGAAAACGAGCACCGTTAACCTGTCCGGATTATGATGTATGTCTCTTATCCAACTCCTGAGGAGCGCTGCGGCGTCACAACCGGAAAAGAAAAAAATCCCCAACAAAAGAACACTGTAGAGCGTTGAGTTTTTCATCAATCTTTTCATCTCTACTCCTCTGATAGAAGGTTGTATGCCATCTCCCCTGCCTTCAACTTCAAAAAAGACATCCCAATCTCCACAATTGTTTCCTTCACCCTATCATCATCAAAAGGCGTAGGAATTGGATCTGCATCCTTGATAGAGTTTTCTAAAAGCAACGCAACTGCCTCAGCAACCCTTGCTTCCCGCTCTCTGTGATCCATTTCTTTGGTAAACCTAACTTTAGCAGGCACACCGGAAATCAAATCTAAATCTCTACGGTACAGCCACCCTGCAAAACGACCAGCCTCTGATTCTCCATCTTGTGCAGTTATTCCTAAAACTAAAATATTTGTAGAATACGATTCAGACAAACGACGAAGATAGCGAACCGTTTCGCTCAAATCTTTTTCTTTCGAAAAGAAAATCTGGTTTGCCTTAGAGAACTCTCTGGAAGGAATGTTGTCAACCAGTTGAATATGAGACATTCCTTTTTTTGTAGAAAGTTTCTTTACGCCCTGCCTCATCCCGCTAGAAATATATCTATTGAATGCATCTTTGTCCTGCACAAGCACCCCATCTGATGATGCTACCGCAGAGTCAATGACAGAAACATCGTATTCATCTGTTGAAAACGCCCTCTTTACACAACTATTAATCATTTCCAATAATTCACAGCCAGAAAAAGAAAACGCTGAGCAAACGACAAATAAAGAAACAAAAAACTTTTTCATATCGATCCTTTCACCAGAGTTAAATTATCTTTTCTCGGAAAAAACCAATACCGTTTTCGGGTCTGGAGAAAACTTAATTTTATTCGGCATAGAAAACCCCTCTTTCTTACCTGTGAATATAAACTTGAAGACAACATCATCTTTGTTCTTTTCCGTAGCAATCGTTTCTCCACGGTAAATAGAAAAAATAGTGTCACCTCCGACCGACTCATCCTTAACAATCATCGGATATGGATTCCCCTCAAAACACCAGCGAACCTTCTGGCCTCCCCGAGGTAAATCTTTGATTGTTCCTGCCCAAACTGCAATTTGCAGGAATGAGGTAACTACTTCATCTGGAGAAATTAGTGAATCTCGCGTCTTTCCATCTGCCCACCTAAAGCCAAGTGTTTTAGCCATTCCAAAAAGCGGATCGTTATCGAGAGATACCGTCAACGACTCTAAATGACTAGCAATCTTCTCTTTTCCCGAAGAGCGATCTTCAGCTTCAGTCCCACTATTTCCAAATGGCCACCACCCTTTTTTCTTCTCTTTACGATGTATAAGCTCATCCTGATCTTCCTCTCTCTCATCGACAGAGTCTTCAGTAGCCTCATTTTCTACCACTCCTTCAGAAACTCCCGACTTCTTATCAACGGATTTAAAGTTTTCGGGAGAACCAGGTTTTGAGATGTCTTCTAAGTCCTTCTTGAGTTCTATATAAATTCTCTCGGAAATGATTGTCGCGGCTGCATCAATCTTGCTCTCAATTTTCATCCCTCCGATAAGGTTCTGAGTAAGAAGCCACTCTAAATCCTCACACTTAGTCAATCCATACGAAATTCCATCACCTAAAGCAGATTGCTTTACAAAAATCTTCGCTGCGATCCCTTCTACACTTATCGAGTATGAGGCTTTAATCTCTGATAAAGGATATTGAGAGAACGAAAAACTTTTAGCAGATTCGCTAGCAAGGCAAAGATTACTGACTAAAACAAAAGAACAAGCTGTAACGATATTAATTAGGTTCATGTTTTTAAGAATTAAGTAAAAAAAACAATTATTGGTTTAATCGGCGGCGACGTGTTTTTTGCCGTTGGGATTGGCTCGGCAGGCTCCAGCGGTAAGGGTGCGGATGCTGTTTGCCCGGAATCCGCAGTAGCGGCAAATGTAGAATTGGCGTGCTTTACGCCCACGCGAAGCGACGTGTCTTCTTGAGGGAGAATTCGGACAGACGCCCATCCCTGCGAGTTGCTTTGCGGAAGTAGCCGTGCGGCCGCAATATTTGCAGCTTACGGTTTCGGCGAGGTATTCCCGCTTAATTACGCCAAAGCCGACCGGAAGCGATATCGCTTCCCGCTCACATGCAAAAATGTTTGCGGGAAACAGAAAAAACGCACAAAAAGCCACGAGAAGCGGGCAAAGTTTTTGTCGCGACAAAAATGACAAAAGGGCGCGCGAGGCGCTCAAATAGAGGGAAAGAACGCTAAAGAAACGTTCTTTTAGCCTACAGTTCGGGGGGGGGGGGGGAGTGTAGAGACGAGTGTCATGTGTTGACTCTTTTATACTTCAACCAAGGATAAAATAAAAGCATTTTTCGAAAAACAGCCGTACGCTTCAATAAGTACCTATAAAAAATCGTTTGTGCGAAAGCATGCAACTCGTTCCATTGCGCCGCGAAAGCATCAGGCGCTGTAAACATGTCCCCGAGCGGCGCATGGAGGCAAGGCCGCCTGTCCGCAGGGTTCGACTATTGCCTGCACCCGAGGTTATCCAATGTAGTGCACCTCCGGCGCACTGCCCCGAATCGGCCGCTGCGCAATTCCCTCTCTCGGCTTTGCCTACTCAACTTTTAAACTTCTACACCACTAAACTTTCACAAAAGGCAGCGGCAGACGGGTTCCATTCACTCCCAATCTTGAATCAAAATCCCATTTGCACAACTTAAAAACAAAAGCCTTTAAATTTTACAATTTCTCTATTAGTCTGAAAACATAACGTTCTTTTTAATTGTGTGCGAGCAATGCCTAAAGGCTCTTATGCCCACTAAGCATACAACAAAAGGGACTGCCGCAATTCTGGCGGCAGCAATTGTAACCATTGTTTCGGGAACACTCGAAATAATCGAAACGCTTTGCCGCTGGCTCTTGTAGGCCGTCCCGCCGCCTGCCCGAAAGGGTGGGCGGAGTTCGCGCACAAAAAAGCGGGAACGGTCGAAACCATTCCCGCTTCGCTCAAAAGAGTCTATGCCTGAACCGCAACAAAACTCTAAAGAGCTCTCTTAAATTGCACAGAAGTATCTCCTACATTCCCGGAAAAAGCAACACAAAAGTACATGATTTTCATTTTTCCCCTCCCACCAAAAAAACGAAGTGCTTTCTCACAAAAAAACGGGAACGGCTAAAACCGTTCCCGCTTCGCTCAAGAAGTTTGTGCCCACTAAGCAACAACTCCGAAGAGCTCTCTTAAAATTGAATGGTTATATTCTCCAACACTCTCACAAAAAGTCAACACGAAATCCGGATTTTCCGGCTAAATGCTTTCGTTGGACTTGAGTTTTTCCAGAGCGATGCGGTCCAGCTTCCCTTTGGTATCAAGCGGAAGCGCGGGAGCGGCAACGATGCGTTTCGGCAACATCCAAACGGGAAGGCGTTCGCGCAGGCGTTGCAGGATATCCCGCGGGAACGGCGGCACAATCAGTGCGAGGACGCGCTCGCCCCATTCGGCATCGGCCTCGCCGACGACCATGACTTCGCCGGCGCCGGCTTCGCGCAGGGCGGACTCAACGAGTTTGGGATCGATTTTTTCTCCGCCGGAATTGATATAGCGGTCGGCGCGGCCGAGAACCTGAAGGCGTCCGACGGCGTCAAAGCGCCCCTCGTCATTGGTTTCAAAAACGCCGTCCGGATTCGGGATTAACGTCCCGTCTTCGCGGAGCGTTTCGCCCAGGGACGTAGCGGCGATGCGAATTCGTGAGTCCGTTTCGGCGAGCGCAATTTGCGCGTGCGGAAGACTCGTCCCCGCAATTGCGTCACAATCTCCGGAGCACCAGAGGCTGACGAGCGATGCGGTCTCCGTCATGCCGTAGCCGATTCCGAAATTGAGTCCGGCGGCCTGGGTGCGGCGAATCAGATCGGCGGAAACGGAAGCGCCACCCAAGAGGATGAAATCAAAATTTTTCAGCCACTCGGTTCCGCCGTCCAAGTCGAGAATGCGTTTCAGCTGGGTGGGTACGAGCGAAACGGTCCAATACGCGTCAGCGGATTTACGGAAATTTTCCAAGTCGGCAGCGGCATGAAATCCGGCGTTTCCGGCAATGTGCACTTGCCCGCCCGAGACGCGGGAGCGCACGAAAGTCATAAATCCGCTGACATGCCACGGCGGCAGGCAGGCATAGCAATTTAACGCGGTGTTTTCACCGACTCCAAGGTGCCGGATTAAGGCGCGAGCGCTGTTTTCGAGGCTTTCCCGCGTATGGGCGACGAAACGCACCTTTCCGCCGCTGCCGCCGCTTGCGATAAAAATTTTCCCGCTCCCGGGCTTTCCTTGGGCAGCGTTTTCAAAGCGTTCGATGAGCCGTTCGGCATCGGCGCGCTGAGCCTCCGTCCACGTCGGATTCAGCAAAAACACATCGGCGTCGTGCCCGTAATGCGCGGCGATTTCGCGAAAGTAGTTTCCGGTATCGGCAACGCAAATACGGACAGCCATGGCGCGATAAAACGAGACTTATCCGACTTGGATGTCGGCGTCGTCGTTAGCCTTGATTCCTGCTCCGCTTGCGGGCTTTTTGATGAGCTTGCGCTTGGCGGGAGCTTTCTTGGTTTCGCTTTTCGGCTTAGCTTCGCGCGGCGGGAATTCAAAACGCACCTTCGTCGAATTTTTTCCGAGGCAAAGGAAGGCATCGAAGGGACGCTTCGTGCGATTGGAAATGAAGCCCTTGATCAGATCCGTTTTCCCTTCCGTCAGCAATTTTTGAACCTGCTCGACCGTAATTTCCGCACCGAGCATTTTCTTGGCCATGGAGAACGGAGCCGTCTTGAGCGACTTCGCTTCTTCCGGATTCGGGCGGTAGCCGTTCGGCGTGTCGTAAATTTTGAGCTTCGAGACGGGGCATTCGCCGATGACGGTGCCCGTGGCGTAATCAAAGGCTACGGCCGCCGCATCGCCTTCGCGTTCCGGGAAAACAAAGGCCGCGCGCAAGAGGCCGCTTTCGTTTTTCTCGAGCTTGAGCGTGGCAGTAAAAGGCTTGCCGAAGCGGGATTTAAAATCATCGATCGGGCCGATTTCGCCGTCGGTGAGCAATTTCCGCACTTCGTCAATCGTCAGATTATGTCCGCTGGCGTTTTTATAAATGACGAGGGCCGGGAAGGAACGTCCGTTGCCGACGACAACGGAATCCTGCGAGCGGTAGAGGCGGTAGTTTTCGAGGAGCACTTTTCCGTCGGTCGGCGAAACCAATTCGGTTTCGCTCCACTGTTCGTCGCCGCCGTCCGCCCCGACTTTTTCGACGATTTGGGTCGTCAGCGTCACGATGCCTTCCATGAATTCCTTGCGGGAGCGTTTGCCTTCGGCGACTTCCTGCAGGCGGAATTCCCAGTCGCCCGTCATCGCCGGGCTGGTAAGAATTTCGACGTCGGTTACCTTAAGAAACGCCATCAGCTGCTCCGCCTTGATGGTCGGGACCAGGTCGCGTCCGGCGCGATCGACGTATTTGGTTTTGATAAGGTGGTCGATGATGCCCGCGCGCGTCGCCGGCGTGCCGAGTCCGCGTTCCTTCATGGCGAGGGCGAGTTCTTCGTCTTCGACAAATTTTCCCGCGCTTTCCATGGCGGCCAGAAGCGTGGCTTCGGTATAGCGCGTCGGCGGCTTGGTCGATTCTTCCTGGCATTGAATTTCGAGCACCTTTGCGCTTGCGGGATCGCCGTCTTCGGCGGTCACGGCGGGCAACGAATCCTCGGCCTTGCCTTCTTCGCGTCCGTAAACTTCCTTCCAGCCGGGCACGACAAGGACCTTGCCTTCCGTCTTGAAATTATGGCCGGCGACGCAGGTCATGCGCGTCGTCACGTCGAATTCCGCCGGCGGGAAGAATACGGCGATAAAGCGGCGTACAACCATGTCGTAAATTTTTTCTTCGTCTGCGGAAAGGGCGCCTTTAGGCGGTTGGTCGGTCGGAATAATCGCGAAGTGGTCGGAAATTTCCTTGTTGTTGAAAATGCGTTTATTCGGGCGAACCCACTTGTTTTCGCAGACACGGGCGGCGAACTTGCCGATGGCACCGCGCACTTCGAGGGCTTCGAGCGTGCGGTAGCAGGTGCCGATATAGTCTTCGGGAAGCGCACGCGAGTCGGTACGCGGGTAGGTCGTCGCCTTGTGTTTTTCGTAAAGTGCCTGCGCGATCTGGAGTGTTTTTGTCGCGGGGAAACCGAAGCGCTTATTGGCTTCGCGCTGGAGTGTCGTCAAATCGTAAAGGCGTTGGCAGGCCTCCGTCGTGTGTTTCTTTTCCTCGGAAATCGTTCCTGCCGTCGCATTTTTGCAGGCCTGGAAAATTGCTTCCGCCTGAGCCTTGTCCCAAGCGCGATCGGCCTTGTCGCCCGCTTCGGCGTTAGCGTCGTTTTTATCCGTCTTTTTAAAATCCGGACGCTGGTAAACACCTTCGTAGGTGCCGGCCGCGACACCGAATTCGCCGACGATGCGCCAATAGGTTTTCGGGTCGAAATTGCGGATGTCGAGCTCGCGCTGGACAATCAGCGACAGGGTCGGCGTCTGCACGCGTCCGACCGTCGCCACCTGCCCTTTGCCCGCCGGGCTGGTACGCAGGGTGACGGCACGCGTGCCGTTCATGCCGATGAGCCAGTCGGACTCGGCGCGGCAACGGGCCGCTTCGCAGAGATTGAATTTTTCTTCGCCGCTGAGCAGATTTTCGAAGCCTTCGCGCACGGCGGTCGGCGTCATACTCGTCAGCCAAAGGCGCTTGGTCTCTTTCTTGCAACCTGCGAGGTCGTAGATGTAAGCAAAAATTAATTCCCCTTCCCGCCCGGCGTCGCACGCATTCACCACGCAAGTGACGTCGGCGCGTTCCATGAGCTTTTTCAGTTTGAGGAACTGGTCCTTGGCGCCGCGCTCCGTCGAAGCCTTGATTTTGAAGGAAGACGGGAGAATCGGCAACGTCTTACGCGACCAGCGTTTCAGCTTGGCATCGTAGTCATCCGGATCACAAAGCGAGACCAGGTGCCCTACCGCCGAAGAAATAACGTATTCATCGTTTTCGAAGACATCCCCTTTCGCGGGCACCTTCAAAACTTTCGCGATATCCTTTGCGACCGACGGCTTTTCTGCAATGACCAAAGACTTCATAAAAAAAGAGAAACGATAAATTTATCGAAAGACCTTCACGGAATAAACCTCAATTGGCAAGCGAATTCTTTTTCCCTACGGGAATCCCGGAGACATTCCGCGAAAACCGGAGAGCTTTAGAAAAAAGAGTTACGGAGCGAAACGAAAATCCGCCGGAAATGCGTTAAAGCTCGACAAGGCTTTTTTTTAAAAAGAGAATCTAAAATATTATGAAACCGGTAGTATTCAATAGTACACTCCTCCGCGACGCCCACCAGTCGCTCGCGGCAACGCGCATGAGTACGGCGCAGATGCTTCCCATTCTGGACAAGCTTGATGCCGTCGGCTATGGTCGCCTCGAAACCTGGGGCGGCGCCTCCATCGACGCCGGACTGCGCTTCCTTAAAGAATTTCCCTTCAAACGCCTCGACGCCATCCGCGCGAAAACCAAGACACCGCACATGATGCTGATGCGCGGGCAAAATATCGTCGCCTACAATCAGTCTCCGGACGACGTCGTCACCGCATTCGCAACGCAGGCGGTTAAGCACGGCATGAACACGATCCGTATTTTCGACGCGCTCAACGACCCGCGTAACATGAAGACGGCAATCGAAGCGACGCGCCGCGCCGGCGGTGAAGCCCAGGGCACGATTTGCTACACGAACAGCCCGGTCCACACCGTCGAAGGCTTCATCAAGCTCGGTTGCACGCTCGAAGACATGGGCGTAAACAGCCTCTGCCTGAAGGACATGGCGGGCCTCGTCTCTCCGCGTGCCGCTTACGACATCATCAAGGGCCTGAAGGACAACGTGAAGATTCCGGTTTGGTTCCACACGCACGAAACGACCGGCCTCGGCGCATCTTCCTACCTCGCGGCGATCGACGCCGGTGTCGATGCGGTTGACGTTGCGATCCGCCCGTTCTCCGACGGTACGGCGCACCCGGACCACACGCGCATGATGGCGCTCCTCAAGGGCCACCCGCGCTGCCCGAGCTACGACGCCAAGCTTATCGAAGAAATTTCCGAATACGAAAAAGGCATCTACGAAGAACTCTCCAAGTTCACGAGCCACAAGAACGAAGTCGTCAACATCGACGCGCTCCGCTATGAAGTCCCGGGCGGCATGCTCTCGAACTTCCGCAACCAGCTCAAGGAGCTCAAGATGGAAGACAAATTCGAAGAAGTCTGCGCGGAAATTCCGTACATCCGCGAAAAGCTCGGCTGGATTCCGCTCGTTACGCCGACCTCGCAGATCGTCGGCACGCAGGCTGCGATGAACGTCAAGTTCGGCCGCTGGAAACAATTCATCCCGGGCGCCATGGACATCGCCCTCGGCTACTTCGGGCAGACGCCGGCTCCGGTCGATCCCGAAATCCAAAAGCTCGCCGCGGAACGTGCCAAGAAAGACCCGATTTCCTGCCGCCCGGCGGACTTGCTCAAGCCGCGCATGGACGATCTCCGTAAGGAATTGAAGGAAAACAACCTCCCGACGGACGACGAGCACTGCGTCATCTACGCAATGTTCCCGCAGCAGGTCAAGGAACTCTACTTCCCGCCGAAGGAAGAGCCGAAACCGGCTCCGGCGCCGGCTGCAAGCGGAACGGAATCCGCCCAAGCCATTTCCGGCCGCGCCAGCCTCTCGGAAAAGATCACGAATCTTTCCCTGAACGTCAACGGAACGACGCACGCAATCACGGTCGAAGAAATCGACTAAGCGCCCTGTTCCGCTCAAAGCGTTCCCGTGTTTTTAACCGGGAACGCTTTTTTGTGTCCGCTAAATGCGCTTCAGAAAATCGCGCAATTCCCGCAGGCGCTTGAGCGGCGCGATCTGCTCAAGGCGCGGGAAGTTGACCCCGACGCGGATGTACTCGCCGTTGCGGCGGCGCGCTTTAATCTGACCGGCTTCGGTGACCAAATCGACGATGCCGCGCGCTTCCGCCAAACAACGCAACTCCGCGACATCGCAGAACACACGGGCGGGAAGCGGCATCTTTCCGAAACGGTCTTCCATCGCCTCGGCGGCTTCGCGGACTTCCTC
>JAZRTJ010000058.1:0-2933 GCA_045651925.1 Candidatus Spyradenecus sp.
AGAATTCAAGCTTTTTGAAGAGCGCATAAAGCGCGGGGACGTCGTAATCCTTACGGCGGTTTTCCTCTGGCGAAAACGCAATCGGCGCGTTCGTACGAATCGTCGCCAAATCGTAAGAGACCCAAGCGCTTTCCTTGCCCGCAAGTAATTTCTTTTTTACGGATTCGCGAATGTCCGCCGTATCGAGTTGCTCGTAAATGCGCTCGATCCCACCGATTTTTGTAATGAGCTCGCGCGCCGTTTTCTCGCCGATTCCGGGAACGCCGGGAATGTTGTCCGACGTATCGCCCCACAGCGCCTTCAAATCGATAATTTTTTTCGGCTCAAACCCGTAATCCTCACGGAATTTTTCCTCCGTGTAATCCGTTGTCTCGGTCTTGCCCATGCGGGAAACGACCAACAGAACACGCACGCCGTCGCGAATGAGTTGCAGACTGTCGCGGTCCCCGGTAACGATCACGCATTCGCATTTTTCCTCCGCGCAACGCGTACTGATCGTGCCGATAAGGTCATCGGCCTCCCAGCCCGCAAGCGCATAAACGGGGATACGCATAGCCGCGAGCACCTCCTTCATCAGCGGAATCTGCGGACGCAACTCCTCCGGCATCGGCTTGCGCTGGGCCTTGTAGGCGGCGAATTGCTCGTGACGGAAGGTCGGTGCATGCACGTCAAAACAAACACACAGCGCATCGGGCTTTTCTGCATCCAAAAGGCGGGAAAGGATGCTGAGAAATCCGTAAACGGCGTTGGTAAAAATACCGTCGCGCGTCGAAAGAATTCGAATGCCGTAAAAGGCCCGATTGATAATGCTGTTGCCGTCGAGAACCATCAATTTCATAGGGAAAACTCCGTTTCTATGTCCGCAATCTTCCGACAAACGCGGGTAAAAATCCACCACGAAAGCATAAATTTTGCGGGAGGACTGGTCTGCGAATGAATCCCCGAAGTAGGCAGAAAATCGGAAACGAAACACAAAAACCCTCCGCGAGTAAGTTACACAAAATTCACTTGACAAATCCCAGCAATCAAATATCTATTGCGTCTCTAAATGTAAAAAAACAAGGAGATAAAAAAAATAAAATGAAACCCACTACCCCCATAAAAAAACATCACGGCCGTTACTTGCCGTGGGCGGCAGGAAGCGCCGCATTCATCGGACTCGCCGGAACGCTCTGGGCGCTCTCCGAAGTTTTAGAAAACGACACTGACGGCGACGGATGGACCGATGCCGAAGAAATTGTCGCGGGAACCGACCCCGCAGACGAAACCGATCCTTGGGATTCTGACGGCGACGGCATCGCCGACTACCTTGAATTCCTCGACGGGACCGACCCGCTCGACCCGAACGATCCGCCGCGAATCCGAAAAAGCGTGCTCACCTACAGCGTCGCCGTAGCAAGCGACGAAGCAAAAAACATCTCGCTGGAGTCTCTGAAATCGGGGTCGCAACAAAATATGTACCACAACACGGCGTGGTTCGGAAAGCGTTTGAACTATACCTTTTTTAGACCGACTGCGGACTCGAAATGGCAGGCCATCAACGGCAACGAAATCGAATATTGGTCCACGGGATATTACGACTTACTCGCCCGAAACGGCAGCTCCGGCATCGCCATTACCGTAGAAAACGTTCCCGCCGGGAAATACACGCTCAAATGGAAACACATGCAACGCCCGGACGGCGGGAGTACCGGCTACTCGGTACGCGTTTCCGGTGCGGCAACGGCTTCAAAGAGCTTTACAGCCCCGAAGTCCAATTCGGAAGGCGAAATCCACGAAGCCTTCCTGACGTTTGAAGTAAGCGAACGCGGAACGCTTGTGCTTTCGTTTGATGCAGGTAGTTCCGGAACGAGCGGTCCGCTTGTCGGAAGTATTGCACTTTGCGAAGCCTTCGGAGTAATCAAGGTCGATTGGAATGCAGATACCGGAGGCAAAGAATTTGCGGTGACGCAGGACAGCGGTGCGGCGTTTACGGGAAGTGATTGGGATGTCTCACGGACACGCCAAGCGAATCCGGTCGCATTTCAAAGCGGATCGAATCTGAAGCTAATTCCGACGTTTAATAATCCGGAAAGCTCTCCACCAACGGCGATTCGAGCGCAGGTCACCTTAGGCAATTCGACAAAAACCTATACGCTTCCATGGGCAGAACGCGGGAAAGGCTTTTCGGTTCCCGCTCCGGTTCCTGCGGAAACGGTCGGTTATTTCGAAAATGTGCAAGTCTCTTGGTCGGTCAGCTACGATTCCGAAACGTGGGAAGAAGCCGGCTCCAGCACCCACGAAATCTATTTCACGAGAGGTGCGCCGTTGACATCCCTTCGCCAGGTAACCTTATTTAGTATTTCCTGCAAGCAAGCAGCGGGATTAAGCGACCCGACGGCGATTGTTGATGCCATTTACGCCGAATTCACAGACCTGGACGTCCGCCGCGTTTCCGACGGAAAGCAAATGACGTATTGGGCACGTAATCCCGAGACCGGGAATTGGGCTAAGAGAGCGACCAGTACACATGAAATGCTCAAAGAGGAGCAAGGAAACGGAGATTGCAAGGCATGGAGTGATTTTTTTGAGAAATTAGTAAAGATCCAATCGATTGAGGCTAAATGTGTTCTCGTGCAATCATCTTTCCACTCAAAGAAAACTGATGATCCAGAAGTTTTGCTAATTAAAAACTGGAATTTTGAAAAAACTACAGGAAGTACGGAAATTATTGTTTCCCGAAAGGACGGACAAACGGGGGAAATCACGCAAGAGAAAAAAATCTACTCTCATATTTTCGGGAGAAGTAACCTATACCCCAATCTGGGAAACTCCCATCCGGCTACAACTATTCCAAGCCAAGGAAATACGTCTGGCCCGCCAGAGTTCAACCACCATTGGATTGTAAAAGTAAATGGATTCTTATATGACCCGTCTTACGGGGCAGAAAAATC
>JAZRTJ010000059.1:0-12162 GCA_045651925.1 Candidatus Spyradenecus sp.
GCCGGCGGAGAGTTGCGCCCCGGCGTCGTCCCCCGCCCCGACAAGGAAACCTCCGGTGTCATGCTCTTTGCGAAGACCGACGAGGCTTACTACGCGCTCATCGAAAAATTTCAGACGCGGGAACTTCAAAAGGAATACATCGCCCTCGTCGATAAGGCTCCGGACCTGCTCGCCGGCGTCATCCGCGAACCGATTGACCGCCATCCGAGCAATCGCGTGAAGATGGCTGTGCGCGAAGACGGCAAGCCCGCCCGCACGGACTGGTTTGTCGAAGAAAAATTCGGCGATAATGCCGCTCTCCTGCGTTGCATTCTTCACACCGGGCGCACGCACCAGATCCGCGTTCACCTTTCCTTCATCGGGCATCCGATTTTGGGCGACCGGACCTACGGAAAAATCGTCCACCGTCACGAAGGTTGGCCGCTTCCGCGCGTTATGCTCCACGCCGCACGCCTGTGCCTCGACCACCCTGTTACAGGCGAGCCTCTCGAATTCAAGGCGTTTCCGCCGCCGGACTTTGCGAATCTCGCGGACTATCTCCGCACCCGTTTCGGCTCGCGCGTCACGCGACGGTAGGCGCGCTTGCATCCCTTCTTTAATCTTTTCTCTTTAAGCTCTAATCTCTCTTACGGAGCTTAATCTTGGCGCTAATTTCCTTCGGCCCGCATTGCGCGTGACGAAATTTCTATTTGCGGGAAAGGGTGTGAGGGCAGTAAAATTTTAGCCAATATGAAGTCTGCACACTGTATCCTCGCCTCTGTTGCTCTTTCGGTCTTTTTGGTTGCCTGTTCCGACGGGCAAATTCCTGCCGAGAAAAACTATGTTCTTGCGGAAAAAATCGCTTATGCCGATGCCGGCGTTTCCCGCGAAAATTTTGACTTCGGCTGGCGTTTTGCCAAGTTCGGCAAGCACGACGATTGCCTCGCCAAGCAGGAGCCGGGCGCGCCGGTTGGCATCGCCGTGGCTTCGAGCGAAGAAGGCCACAATCCCGTTGCAAACGCTTTTGACGGCAAGCACGAAACGCGTTGGTGTGCGAACGGACGTATTCCTGCGAGCGTGACGGTGGACCTTGGCCGCATCTGCGATGTCGGCGCAACGCGAGTGGCTTGGGAAAATGCCGCGAATTACCGCTATGTCATTTCGGTTTCCGATGACGGGAAGACCTGGACGCAGCTCGTTGATCAAAGCGCTAAAAACATGCCCGGTCCGGTCTCGGCGGAAACGCTGAACCGCAAGTTCCGTTACGCGAAAATTGATGTTCAGCCGGACGGGATTGCCTGGGCGAGTATTCGCGAATGGGAATTTTACAATCAGGACGGCAAAAAAATCATACCGGAAAACCCGCAAACCGGACCTGCGTTGAAGGCGTACGAAGTTGCGTTTGACGATTCCGCCTGGCGCAAACTGGACCTCCCGCACGACTGGGGTGTGGAAAGCAAATTCCTTGCCTCCGAACCGAACCAAACCGGTTCGCTCCCGTGGAACGCCGTCGGCTGGTACCGCAAGGAATTTACCGTTCCCGCCGAAAAATCCGGCAAAAAATTCTTTATCGATTTCGACGGCGTAATGATGATGCCGCAGGTTTATGTCAACGGAAAGCTCGCCGGCGAATGGAAGTACGGCTATTCGTCGTTCCGCGTCGATATCACGCCTTTCCTCAAATTCGGCGAAAAAAACACGATCGCCGTGCGTGCGGAAAACCTGCCGAACTCGACGCGCTGGTACCCGGGCGCAGGGATTTACCGCCACGTCTGGATGATCGAAAAAAATCCGACCTACATTGATTACAACGGCGTTTGGGTAAAAACACCGGAAATCTCCGCCGTGGAAATGCGCGACGGCAAACGCTACGCAAAAACGGCGAAAATTACGGCGGAAACAAGCGTCGTAACGGACGTACAAGTTCCCGGAACGGAAATCGCCAAGGAGTTCCGAGTCATCAATGAAATCAAAAAAGACGGCAAAGTCCTCGCCTCCGCCGAAGGTACCGCCGCCGAGCTCACGCTCAACAACGTCGAGCTTTGGGATATCGAAAACCCCGCACTTTACACGCTTGAAACGACGGTCGTTGCGGACGGCAAAGTCGTTGACCGGCAAGAAACCGTTTTCGGCGTCCGCAAATCCGAATGGAAAGCCGACGGCTATTACCTGAACGAACGCCGCGTACCGATCCAAGGCGTTTGCCAGCACCACGACCTCGGGCCGCTCGGCGGTGCCGTTCATACGCGCGCAATGGAACGTCAAATCGAGATTCTGAAAAGCTTCGGCGTGAACGCAATCCGCACCTCCCATAATCCTCCCGCTCCGGAATTGCTCGACCTCTGCGACCGCATGGGCATTCTCGTGGACGACGAATTGCTCGACTGCTGGAAACATCTCAAAGAAGGCAAAACCAACGGGTACAACCTCTTCTGGAACGACTGGCGGGAACGCGACGTACGCAACTTTGTGATGCGCGACCGCAACCACCCGTCCGTGATTATGTGGTCCGTCGGGAACGAAATCGAGGAACAGCATTCCGCCGACGGTCCGGAGCTTGCAAAAGACCTCGTTGACCGCTTCCACCGCTACGACCCGACGCGTCCGACGACGATCGGCAGCAACGACATCCGCGCTTCCCGTACGAATTTCGGCAAGCAGTTCGACGTTTTCGGATTCAATTACAAACCGAACAACTACACGGAATTTGCGACGAACAATCCGAACACGCCGTTCTACGGCTCGGAAACCTGCTCGACCGTTTCGTCCCGCGGCTTCTACTCGTTCCCGGTAAACGAAAAAGACTTCGACACGGCTTTCTGGCGCCGCAATTTCTGCGACAGCCTCGCCGCCTGCCAAGTCAGCGATTACGCGATTTACGCGACGGGCTGGGGCTCTACGCCGGATGTCGAATTCGGTGCAATCGAAGACCAACCGCGCACGGCGGGACAATTCATTTGGACGGGCTTCGACTACCTCGGCGAACCGACACCGTGGAATCTCGGCCGCAAGCCTGCAAACGACTTCCGCGGAGCTTCGCCGGAAGAAGTGGCTCGCCTCGAAAAGGAATTTGCGGAAATTCTCAAACACGGTTCGCCGTCCCGTAGCTCGTATTTCGGCATCGTCGATTTGTGCGGCTTCCGCAAAAACGTCGCTTGGCTCTGGCAGTCCGAATGGCTTCCGAACGTGCCGATGGCGCACATTCTTCCGCACTGGAACTGGGAAGGCTCCCGCGAAGGCAAAACCACACCGGTCTTTGTGTTCACGAGCGGCGATTCCGCCGAGCTTTTCTTGAACGGCAAATCCCTCGGCAAGCGTGCCAAGAAAAAAGGTGCGAAAATCACGAACAAGGATTTGAACGGCGATCAGCGTGAACGCTTCCGCCTCACGTGGATGGATGTCAAATATGAACCGGGCACGCTCGAAGTCGTTGCCTATAAGGACGGCAAGGAATGGGCGCGTAGCAAAGTCGAAACGACCGGCGCCCCCGCAAGCTTCAAGGCGGAAGCCGATCGAGCCGTGATTCGCGGGGACGGGCGCGACCTGTCCTACATCACAATTTCCGTGACGGACGCGCAGGGGCGTGTTGTGCCGACGGCGAACAATCCCTTCAAATTCTCCGTTCGCGGGAACGCCGAAATCGTCGGCGTTTGTAACGGCGACCCGACCGACCACGCGTCGATGAAGGGCTCGGAAATGAAAGCGTTTTCGGGACTCGCACAAGTGATTCTGCGTTCCAAGCGCGGAACGACGGGCGAAGCCGAACTCGTTATCGACGGCGGCGAACTCGGAACGCAAACGCTGAAGGTCAACGTGAAATAACCGAGAGTAATCCGCGTATTTTACACGTTTTCACCCATGGATTTCCTGCGGACGGACGCGAAAGCACAGGTGCCTTTTGGCGGGCATCGGTGCTAAGTGCCGAAGTCCGCAGGAACTTTTTTTATGCTCAAAAAATTAAAATTTCTTTGGATTTTGCTCGCGGGGGCGCTTTGCTTCGGTGTTTCCGCGGCTCCGCTTTATGCCCAGCAGAAGCGAAAAGCGGACGTGAAAGCAAAGGTAAACGCGGAAGAATCGGACCTCGGCGAGTCGAAGCTCGAAAATCTGCCGGGCGAGAATTTCTCTGCCGCGTGGCCGAAGGTAACGAAAATCGTCGACATGTTGCCGGCGCGCGTCGTTGAAGAAAACGGCAGGAAGAATGTTTACGAAACGGAGCATTTTTCGTTTGTCTGCACGGCTCCGATTCAGCTTTCGGCGATTCGCGACATTGCACGTATTTTCGAGGGAACCTATACGGCGAATCTGGCGCTTCCGCTGAACTCGCCCTGCAATTATTATCAGGTGGCGGAGAAGGGGAAGCTGAAGGCTGTGCTTTTTGAAACGAAAGAGGAATACCTGAAGGCTGTCGGCTCGGAGAATAAAAACTCCGCGGGGATTTGCCGTTCGACTGCGACGATGGAAGCCTCCTGCATTTTCGTGCCGTTTGAATCGCTCGGTTTGGAAAAG
Organism: Candidatus Spyradenecus sp.; assembly: GCA_045651925.1. Lineage (GTDB taxonomy): Bacteria > Verrucomicrobiota > Verrucomicrobiia > Opitutales > UBA953 > Spyradosoma. Next base: position 4,486 of record JAZRTJ010000059.1, read on the forward strand.
TCCGGTTCGAAATACAAGCGCGGCACGCGGAAGATTCCCGCGCATGTGCTGGCTCACGAGCTGACGCACTTTATGACACTTCCGGGCTACCATTACCCGAGCTGGTATCTCGAAGGGATTGCCGAATACGTCGGGCTCACCGATTACGCGAACGGGCGTTTTACGTTTACGGGAAATAAGAAAGAAATCGTAGCCTTTGTCGCGGGCTACGGGAAAGAAGGTACCGGCGGGCGCGGGCTCGGAAAAAATATCAAGGTCCCGATGTCGCTCGAAAAATTTATGAATCTTCCTTACAAGGAATTTTCGAAGAATCCGCAGTTTTGCTACGGATTCTCCACAGCGCTCGCGTATTACTTTTTCCACATCGACGGCAAAAAGGATGCCGCTCGCATTAAGGCCTTTGTCCGCGCAATTCAGGAGGGGAAAAGCCACGATGCGGCGCATGCGCTTTTGCTCGACGGGCGCGACTGGGACAAGCTTGAAAAGGATGTCGTGCGCGGATTGAAGACGCTCGGCTTCCGCATTGAATTTCCGAAGGCGTCCAAGAAAAAATAGCGCGGGAAATTTGCCTTAACAAGCAGGGCGGGAAAGCGTAAGCTCTCCCCATTAACACTTTTTTACTATGCCGCTTTATCATATCGAAGACGTCCGTAAAGTTTTTAACCTTCCGCTTCCGACCTTGGTTTACCACGCGCAGGAAGTCCAGCAACGCATGCTTGTGACCGACGGCATCGTCGTGCAGGAAAGCGCGGAGTACGATGCTGCACCGCGTTGCGAAAACGTCGAAAGCTGCCTGCAAAAGCTTATTGAGCTTTCCAATGCGGACAAGCATCCCGAAACGCTCGCGCTCGACGCGCTGATTCCGTGCCCTCCGGAAGACCTTTTCGACTGGGTGCGCCTGACCGCGCTCGCACGCGTCATGCTCCCGAAGACCCTGATCCGCATTCCCGCCGATTGCGGCAACGATGCCGTGCTCGCGCTTTGCTGCTGTGCCGGCGCCAACGCTCTTTCCGGTGCCAATCCGCTTTTCGTGAACAGCCTTAAAATGCGTAACATCGATTTTGAAGAGCACCACAAGAAAGTACACGGTTGCCGCGGCGACGGTTCCTGCGGGCACTGCACCTGCGGAAAGCACGACCATCACCACTAAGCGGAATTCCGAATCCCGGATTCTGAAATAAGTTCCGGTGTTTGGCGTTTCAAAAGCAAAGATTCCCGCAAAGCACAAGGCCGTGCGGGAATCTTTGTTTTACGGAATCTCGTTTTATTCCGAGCGGGTCGCGTGAAGACGTTCCGGCTCGCTCATGGCGGCAAGCGTTTCGACGCGTGCGGCATCAAGCTTTAATGCTTTCGCAAGGCGAAGCCCGTAGTCTTTATCTGCGAGGTAACAATGCGCCGCGTGGCGGTATTTGATATTATCCGTGACGGGTGCGATGTCTGCCGCCGTATTGGCAATCAACAGCTGTTTTTGGGCCTCCGTCATCAGTCGGAACAAATCGCCGGCTTGATAGAAACAATCGTCCGTTTTATCGTCATACGGGCTGTGGTGGTCGATAGGTCCGTCAACGTTCAGATGCGGCGGGCGCACTTTCGCGTTGTCTTCCCATTCGCCGATACTGTTGGGCGCGTATCCCTTGGTGGCACCGGCATTCCCGTCGACACGCATCATACCGTCGCGATGGTATGAGTGCATCGGGCAACGGGCGCGGTTGACCGGAATTTGGTCGTGATTGACGCCGAGGCGGTAACGCTGTGCGTCACCATAGGAGAAAAGGCGGCCCTGAAGCAATTTATCCGGCGAAAAACCGATTCCCGGGACGACATGGGCGGGAGCGAAAGCCGCTTGCTCGACGTCCGCAAAATAATTTTCCGGATTTCGATTAAGCTCAAGTACGCCGACCTCAATAAGCGGAAATACCTTTTGGCTCCACGTCTTTGTGATATCGAAGGGATTTTCCTTATAGGTCTTTGCCTGTTCTTCCGTCATGATTTGGAAGTAAAGCGTCCAGCGCGGGAACTCGCCGCGCTCAATCGCATCGAACAAATCGCGCTGATGGCTTTCGCGGTCCTTGGCAATGATTTCGGCGGCCTCTTCGTTGGTCAGATTCTTAATGCCCTGCTGCGTCTTAAAATGGAATTTTACCCAAACGCGTGTTCCCGATGCATTGACCAAACTGAAGGTGTGGCTACCGAAACCGTGCATATGACGATAGCTCGCGGGGATACCGCGATCGGACATGACCACGGTGATTTGGTGGAGTGCCTCGGGAAGCATCGTCCAAAAATCCCAATTGTTTTGGGGAGAGCGGAGGTTCGTTTTCGGGTCGCGCTTGACGGCGTGATTCAGATCCGGGAACTGGAGCGGATCACGAATGAAAAAGACCGGTGTGTTGTTCCCGACTAAATCCCAATTACCTTCTTCGGTGTAAAATTTGATTGCGAAACCCCGAATGTCACGCTCGGCATCCGCGGCACCGCGCTCACCCGCGACCGTCGAAAAGCGGACAAAAACATCCGTCTTTTTCCCGATTTCGGAAAAGAGCTTGGCGCAAGTATATTGCGTGACATCGTGCGTCGTCGTAAACGTGCCGAACGCGCCGCTTCCTTTGGCATGCATGCGTCGCTCGGGAATCACTTCGCGGTCGAAATGCGCGAGCTTTTCCATGAGCCAGACATCCTGCATCATGATGGGTCCGCGCGCTCCGGCGGTCTGTGAATGAATATTGTCGGAAACAGGAGCCCCGACTTCATTGGTGAGCTTTTCTTTTTTCTTATTCATGCGATATAGCTGTTTTATGGTTGGAGTAAATACAGCGACATTGCGCAAAAATAATGTCTATGTAAAGCCATAAATGTTAAGTATTCGCAAGAAGTTTGTTCTAAGCGAAAAGAAAGACGCCGACGTTGATGCGGCGTCAAAACGGGATTTAGGGCGGTCTTGAGGCGTTTAAATGGCCGGGCGGCGGGAGTCGAGGATGAGCGTGACCGGGCCGTCGTTGACAAGGGCGACGTCCATCATCGCCCCGAATTTTCCGGTGGGGACCGGTTTTTCCAGCGCTTCGGAAAGTGCGGCAACGAAAGCTTCGTAAAGCGGAATGGCTTCTGCGGGGGCGGCGGCGCGGTTGAACGACGGGCGTGAGCCTTTTTTCATGCAGCCGAAAAGCGTGAATTGGCTGACGACGAGGGCACTGCCGCCGACGTCGCGTATCGACAGGTTCATTTTTCCGTTCTCGTCCTCGAAAATACGTATGCGTGCCAGACGAGAAACCAACCACTCGAGATCGCTCGCCGTGTCGCCGGATTCGACGCCGAGCAAAACCAGAATCCCCTTGTCGATTGCGCCGACGACGCTTCCGTCCACCGTTACGCTTGCGCTTTTGACTCGTTGAATGACAGCTCTCATGCGTCGCATCTTAGCAAAAAGCGGAAGGGAAATTAAGCGCCAAACATCGGGTGGAGCTAAGCGGGCGACGATTTCTCGGGGCGGATCTGCATAATTTTTGAGTTTTGGACTTTAGAGAAACGCTTTAAGATAAGAAGATTCTCACAATGAACGAATCTGCACGAGTTACATTCGGTACAAAATTAGGGATTCTGGCGGCGACGGCGGGATCCGCAGTCGGCCTCGGGAACGTTTGGCGTTTCCCGAGCGAAACGGCCAATGGCGGCGGGGCGATTTTCGTTTTTATTTACCTCGCCTGCGTAATTTTCTTCGGGATTCCGCTTGTTCTGGCGGAGTTTATCATCGGGCGCGCGGGGAAGGCCAATCCCGTGGGAGCCTACCGCAATCTTGCTCCGGGGAAACCCTTCCATTATTTCGGCATTTTTGCCGTCGTGGCTGTGATGCTGATTTTAAGCTTTTACATGGTCGTCGCGGGTTGGACCTTCGATTACTTTGCGTTGGCGCTGACGGGGAAGCTTTCGAATCTCGCGGAGCCGACGGCGTTTAAGGGGATTTTCTCCGATTTAGTTAATGATACTTGGCGGCAGACTTTCTGGATGGTCGCTTCCGTCATCATGACGGCTGTTATCGTCGGCTTCGGCGTGAAAAAAGGAATCGAGGCGGCAAGTAAGCTGATGATGCCGCTCCTGTTCCTGATCTTGCTCGTGATGTGCGGGCGGGCGGTTACCCTGCCGAATGCCTTTGACGGGCTTGCATTTCTTTTCCGTCCGGACTTCTCGCATGTGACGCCGCAGGTCTTTGTTTCGGCGCTCGGCCAAGCGTTTTTCTCGCTCTCTCTCGGGATGGGGTGCCTGATTACCTATGCGTCGTATTTCGGGCCGGACGTGCGTTTGGGGAAGACGGCCGGGCAGCTTGCGCTTGTGGATACTTTAGTCGCGGTGCTTGCGGGAATCACAATCTTTTCGACGGCGTTTGCCGTTGCGGGAACGAGTTCCAAAGAAATTAGCGAGGCGCTGAGCCACGGCGGACCGGGGCTGATTTTTGAGACGCTCCCGCAACTTTTCCAGGCGCTTCCGATCGGGCAACTGTGGGCATCGCTATTCTTCTTCCTGCTGATCTTGGCGACGATTACGTCGGCAATCTCGCTGTACGAAATCGGGACGGCGTTTTTGCACGAGGAATTCCATTGTTCGCGCCTTACTTCCGTAATCCTGATTTCGGCGTTTACGCTGGTGGCGGGCTTCTTAGCCGCGGCTTCCCTCGGCGGAGATTCGTCTCTGGTCTTCTTCGGCAAAAGCCTGTTCGACTGGTTCGATACGATTACGGCGACTTGGATGATGCCGATCGGCGGTCTTTTCGTTTCGTGGTTCGTCGGCTGGTACCTGGAGACGAAATTGGTGCGCGCGCAGCTCAGCAATAACGATACGACGGCGATCCGCTTCTTCAGAACCTACCTTTTCCTGCTGCGCTACGTGGCGCCGCTCGGAATCATCATCATCTTTCTGGTCGCGATTTTAAAATAAGCCCGATCTGTGAGAAGTTCCGTTGACTCTATTAGGGAAATCAACATGCTTCCTCCAACGTACATTTTTTAGAAACTATCGATATCCTGCTTTATGAGCGTCAAAAAAACTTCCAAGAAACAGACCCCGGCGCGTCCCGCAAGCAAGACGACGGCGAAGGCGCCTGCGTCCACGAAAACCGTAGCCAAGAAGCCGGGCGCTCCCGAGAAGAAAGCGCCGGTGCCTGCGGTCAAAAAGCCCGCCAAGAAGGCTGTCGCGGATAAGGAAGTTACGGAAACGGCCAAACGCTCGTTGATTGCCCCCGCCAAGCGCGGTCGTAAGGCGAAGACGCCGCCGGCGCCCGTCAGTGCCAATGCCGGCATTTCCGTTCCGCGTGACGTCAAGGCGATGAATGCGTCTTTCTCTCTCCGTAACCGTGCACGTGCTTACAATCCGTTTGAGCTTGAGCAGTTGCTTTTCCAGCGCGGCGTAACGAATATCAACATCTTCAATCCGAATGCCGATATCGTTCCCGTTAAGAAGACCGAAACGAAGAAAATCATTCTTACGACGCTTCCGAAGAGCAAGGAAAAGCGCACGATCGGCGCGGTGTCGCTTGATGACCTTTTCGGGTTCAATCCGTTTGCAGAAGACGCCGTTTCGCAGGAAGAAAAACTGATTCCGGAGAAGTGGCTCAAGTACTATCGCAAGCTGATGGCGCGTAAGTCCGAGCTGCAGACGAATATTTCCCGCCACTCCGAAAGCGCATTCCGCAAGGAGGGCAAAGAGGAAACCGGTGACGTTTCCGCGTACAGCCAGCATACCGCGGACATTGACAACGAGGCTTTTGACCGCGATTTCGCTATCAGCCGTCTCGGCGCCGAACAGGAAGAACTCGCCGAAATTTCGATCGCCGTCGAACGCATGAAAAAAGGCACCTACGGTATTTGCGAAATCACCGGCAAGCCCATTCCCGCCGAACGCCTTAACAAGGTGCCCTTCACGCGCTATTCGCTCGAAGGTAAAATTGAAGCGGAAAAACAGCGCCGCGCCGAAGCCCGCCGCCGCCAAGCCAACGCGACCGGAGACATCTCGGAAGTCATCGATATCGAAAACGATTCGCCGATTTCGCTTCCGGAAGAGCACGAAGAACCCTAATGAAGTTGCACCTAAAGCGCTTTCGGAAATACACGGTTTTCTGGCGCCTCGCCATTGCCGTGTTTCTCCTCGACCAGATAACGAAATGGCTCGTTATCGCGTTAATCCCTTGGGAACCCGGGCAGCCGACTTATTCTCTGCCCGGAGAATACGGATACAACGTGAACTTCGAGCCGATTTGCATCGTCGATAATTTCTTTTACCTCGTCCACATCGATAACCCCGGTGCGGCGTGGAGCCTGTTTGCCGGGTGCCAGGTTTTTCTGAGCCTCTTCGCTTTCGCGGCACTCGCGGGAATTTTCTTCTGCCGCCGCCATCTCGAGTTGGAGCGCCTGCCTTCGCAAATCGCGCTCGGTCTGCTCTCGGGCGGGATTGCCGGCAATCTCTTCGACCGCCTTTGGCATGGCCACGTTATCGATTTTCTCGATGTTCACCTCCCGATTTACGGTCGTTGGCCAGCCTTTAATGTCGCCGACTGCGGCATTGTCATCGGGGTTTTCTTCTACCTCTTCATCAATGTCATTCCGCTCTTCGGATACAACCACCCGCAGTCCAAGCGCTTCAACGAAGAAGAAACGCTGGATAAGTAGTTTTGTGCCTTCGGCGAAGGGGAAGGGAAGAACGGAAAAAGATTAAGGAGAGAGCTTAGAGCTTAATGCTTAAAGCTTAAAGAGGGGAAGGGCGAAACCAGACATAGGTGCCTGCGGCAAAAAGGGGTAATTAAAGGGAAAGATTAAAGAAAGGCCCGCAAAAGCATGTGGCTTATTCCATTGCGCCGCGGGCATGGAGCCTCAAGCGACATTCATCGTTTCTATTCCAAGGCCAATCCTTCCTCCAAAAAAACGAATTGGAAGTGGGGCCATTGGCTCTCCCGCGACGCTCCGTGGCTCTGTGGCTCCGTGAGAAATACTGCCTGCGGGAAAGAAGCCTGCGGCGGCGATCAGAGATTGGCCGATGGAACTTCTTTAAGCTCTAGGGCAACGCTCTAAAAACGAATTTTTAGAGGTCGCCCTTAGCTTTAAATTTCCGCTGTCGCGTGATTTCGCGGAAATCTTTGCGAGTATAGAGCAGATGTACGCTCTAAAACTCAACTACGCGCCTGCTTTTTCGTCTGCCTTTTCGGCTGAGCGCTTGGACGGCTGTTTGCGCGCCCGCGGCTTAAAGTCGTACGGGAGCTCAATCTTGCCGTCGTTGCGTTTTGCGTCTTCCAAAAGCGATTTAATCGCCATGCGCACAATATCGGCAGCATTTAAATGCCAGCGTTCCGCCAGCGCTTCCAGCGTTTGGCGGTCTTCCGGATCAAGACGGATGCCCATGGACGGTTTGATGCTCATTTCACGGGAAACTATGCGTCCAATCCGCTGTTCCCGCAACTCATTTCAACTACAAGCTTGACAAAATCATATATTGCGACACGATGAAGCACGAAAATCCTACTTCCGACCCTAAAATGCTCGAAATTTCTCAGTCTGCACTTCGTCTGAGCCAAGAGGAATGGGACCTTCTCGAGTCTCTTGCTGCCTCCCAAGAGATTAGTCCCGAGGAGCTTATTTCCCGGACGCTGAAAGACTTCCTGTCTACCCCCCCCCTGCAACAATAGTTGATTCTCCTTCG
>JAZRTJ010000060.1:0-5175 GCA_045651925.1 Candidatus Spyradenecus sp.
CTGTGCGCCGGAGGTGCACTACATGGGATAACCGCGGGTGCAGGCGATAGCCGAAACCCGCGGACAATCCCCCAAAATACATGCGCCGCTCAACGGCTTCTATACATCTCCGACCCGCCTGCGGCGCAATGGAACAAGGCACAAAAAGGCGTCCCCGCGAATTCCGCAGGGACGCTCTTTAAACTTTAATCTTTAATCTAAAAAAAAGCGCCCCTTCCGGAGCGCTTTTTTTATTACATCATGTTTTCCGGTCCGTTGACCTTGGCGTTGACCTTGAGGCGCAACGCATTCAAGTGGATGAAGCCGGAAGCATCGTCCTGGTCGTAAGCGTTGGTCGGGTCGGCTTCCATCGTCGCAATGTCCGGATTGTAGAGCGAGCACGGCGACTTGCGGCCGGCGACGTAGCAGTTCCCCTTGTAGAGCTTGACGCGTACCGTTCCCGTGACGTTCTTTTGCGTTTCCGTGACGAGGGCTTGGAGAGCGAGGCGTTCCGGCGCATACCAGAATCCGTTGTAAACGAGCTCCGCATACTTCGGAATGAGGCTGTCGCGCAGGTGCATCGTGTCGCGATCCATTGTGATGGATTCCATCTGGCGATGAGCAAAGAAAAGGATAGCTCCGCCCGGGGTTTCATAAACGCCGCGGGACTTCATGCCGACAAAGCGGTTTTCCACCATATCGACACGGCCGATCCCGTGCTTGCCGCCAAGCTTGTTGAGCGTCTGCATCACTTCGAGCGGAGACATCTTCTTGCCGTCGATGGCGACGCAATTGCCCTTTTCGAAATCAAGCTCGATAAATTCCGGAGCGTCGGGAGCGTCTTCCGGTGCGACGGAGAGCTTGAACATCGCCTTATTTTCCGGGCAAAACGCATCGAACCACGGATCTTCCATGATGCCGGCTTCGTAGGAGATATGGAGCAAATTGCGGTCCATCGAATACGGCTTCTTCATGCTGGCTTCAACCGGAAGGCCCTGCGACACGCAGTAGTCGATCATTTCCTTACGGCCCGGGAACTGATTACGGAAAGATTCGTCGCGCCACGGAGCAATAATCTTGAGATCCGGAGCGAGTGCGGCGGCAGCGAGTTCGAAACGAACTTGGTCATTGCCCTTGCCGGTTGCGCCGTGAGCGATGGCATCACAGCCTTCCGCCTTGGCGATTTCGACCATACGCTTGGCGATAAGCGGACGCGCGATGGACGTGCCGAGGAAGTACTGCCCTTCATAAATCGCGCCGGCCTGCATCATCGGGAAAATGAAGTCGCGGGCAAATTCTTCCTGAAGGTCTTCAATATAAATCTTGGACGCACCGGTCTTTTTGCTCTTTTCTTCGAGGCCGGAAAGCTCTTCTTCCTGACCGACGTTCGCGCAGTAGGCGACCATTTCAGCGTTGTATTTTTCTTTAATCCAGGAAAGGAGCACGGAGGTGTCCAATCCGCCGGAATATGCGAGAAGAATCTTCATATCAATGAATATTTTTGTGTGTTAAAAGGAAGCGGCAATCATGCGCCGCGCGGACGCGAAAATCAAATTGAAAATGAATAGCTTAAAGCTTAATGCTTAGAGCTTAAAGAGAGCGCGCAAAGTCAGAGATAGGTTACACTTCGCTCTGCGGCGAAGGAGAAACTTGCGAGAATCTGCGGTTCTGTAAAAAATCTCTCGCAAAGAGGCAAAGGCACCAAGACGCCAAGCGCCAATATCCCTCTTTTCTTACTTCGCTTGATACTCGATGCTTGATGCTTAGTGCTAATAAAAAACGTTCCCGCGAAATCCATCACGGGAACGTTCTTCTCTAAGTAATTCGGAATTCGCAACTGCGTCGCTTAGCGACGACGGCGACGCGTGCCGACGAGCGCCAAAGCGCCGAGACCCGCGAGCAACCCGAACGCAGAGGGTTCGGGGAGGGGAGCCGCCGTTGCGGCAGCGGACGACAACGCTTTCATATTGGCTTCGCTGCCGCCCATATACTCGTTGAAGTAGTACGATGTTGCGACGGAATCATCAAACGTAAGTGCATCGGCCACTGCAGAACCCGATTTCAGGCCACCCGCCGTAACATATGAGTCCACAATCGTGCTTCCATCGTTACCCAAAAGCGTAAACGAAACAGCCGTTCCCGACGTGGCCCCGAAAGAATAAACTAAGCCAGCAGAGGCTACAAAATCCCATCCGGTTCCTTCAGCATCACCATTAAGGTCCGAAAGGTTGGTGCTGCCTTGCCACTGGACACTATTCCAATTAGTGGTATTCCCCCAACGAGCAAACAATCCAGAAGTTTTAATTTGGTTGTTCTGCGAACCTCCATTAACCGTAACCCCGGTTTTCGTACCGTTTGCTATATAGCAAACAATATCCGTACCCCAAGCAGGAGCTTGTCCCATTTCCAAAAGCGTACGAAGTTCTGTTACATCAAGGGTAAGCGCAACGGTAAAGTTGTTGCCTAGCGTGTCGTAACCAGTATTGCTGCCCTTGGCAAAGTCTGCGTCTTCCAAGGAAACGGCATTAGCGAATGCGCTTCCGGCAGCGAGGAGCGCGGCAATCGTGATATATTTTTTCATAGAGTTCTAAGTTTGTATTTTAAAATGAGGGGTTCATTTTACCCCCCCCCTCAAAAGTTGTCAACGCTTATTTCGGAGGAATTTAAGCGCCGTTTTGCGGCAGGACACACCTCCGGCGAGAGCAAGGAAAACGTTCCATTGCGCCGCAGAAGCGTCCGGGGCACAGGCTCGAGGGGCCAATTGCGAATAGCGAATCCCGAATTCCGAATGTCTACCGTAGAAGTGATAAACGGATAGTTGATAACGAATAAGTGAAAACGCCTGCGGCGAGGGAAAAAGCACCAAGCATCAAACATCGAGCATCAAGCCGGCGCCTGCGTCTTCACTTATCCGTTATCAGTTATCCGCTATCCCTTTTGCCCGCTTCTTTAATCTTTCCCCTTTACTCTTTAAGCTCTCTCCCTACTTATCCAGTCCCCAGCGTTCGCGGAGCCAGCGTTCGACGGGGGCAAAGCAGAGGCGGTCCATTGCCAGGCCGACGAAGATGATGACGAGCATGATGCCGTACACCTTTTCGACGTTCATTTCTTCACGGCCTGCGTTGAGCATCCAGCCGAGGCCGATTCCGCTAAAGATATAGACGTAAATTTCCGCGGACATCAGCGAGCGCCAAGCGAAAGCCCAGCCCTGCTTCATGCCGGAGAAAATCAGCGGGAGTGCCGCCGGGAACATCACATGCGTCCAAAGGTGGAAGTGCTTCGAGCCCATTGTCCGCGCGGCGCGGATATACAGCGGCGGCACGGAGCGGATGCCGGTTTCCGTCGCCAGCATCAGCGACCACACGGAGCCCATAACGACGACGGTCAGGATTGCCCACTCGTCCTGTCCGAAAATCACCAAAGAGATCGGCACCCAGCAAACGCTTGGCAGGGCTTGGAAGCCGAGCGCCAAAACGCCGAGGGTGCTGCGCATCAGCGCGCTTTGGGAGAGCAGCAGCCCGAGCGGCAGTGCGAGCGCGAAGCCGATGGCGTAGCCCACGAGCAGGCGACGCAGCGTCACGACCAAGGCGCTGAGGATCGAGCCGTCCCAAAGGCCGTCCCAGAGAAATCCTCCGATTTCGGAGGGAAGCGGGAAAATTCCGGCGCGCATCTTCGGCGGAAGCTCGGTCGTGTTGACGAGGTTTTCGACATCGAGTTTTTCCGGAATCATACCCGTGGCGAAACCGTCGTTCACATATTCAGCCAAAGATTTTTTGTTCGTTTCGGAAACAAATTTGATACGCGGGAAGGCGTTGTTAACGATGCGTTGCGGGAACTCGGCGTGCGTTTCCCGCGTAAGTGCGCGCTGCAGCAAGACTTTCGCTTCTTCCGGATGCGCGTTAATCCATGCGGTCAGCCCCGCATGCGCTTCCATAAATGCGTGAATCAGCTTCCGGCGCTTCGCCAAAGTTTCCGTCGAAGCTGTCAGCACCGTCGTCACGGACGCATAATCCTCGAGGAAAATCTTTCCGCCGGTTTCCAATTCGAGGCGCGACACCCAGGGCTCGACCGTCCAGGCGGCTTCGAGGTCGCCCGCGCGGAAGAGTGAAAGCTGGTCGGGATTTTTTGTCGGCGCAATCTGCACCTTAGCGTCGTTTTGCCCTGCGGGGATGCCGTTTTTAACCAGCCATGCCCGGCAAGCGACGTCCTGTGTGTTGCCGAGCTGCGGGGTCGCGATCTTTTTTCCGATAAAATCCTGCGCGCGCGTTCCCGTGAAATCGTTGCGGACGACCAGCGCGGCGCCGCCTTCCGCGCTGCCGGCGACGATGCGCACGGCGCCCCGACGGCGGATGTAGGCATTGATTGCCGGCGACGGGCCGACGTAAGACAAATCGATAGAACCGATTGTCAGGCCCTCCATCGCGGCCGGGCCGGCGTTGTAGGGTTGCCAAAACAGCTTGGTGCCTTCGGGCAGGCGCGGTTCAAACCACGGATTGCCTTCGAGCGCCAATTGCTGGGCGACGAGCGCCTGCGCGTGCGTGATGTTCGGGAAATAGCCGACGCGCAATTCGTTTTCCGACGATGCCTTTTTCTTCAGAGAAAAATCGGACAACCAATCACTGCGCCCGACGAATTCGAGCACGGCGAGCAGAGCCACGGAGAAAAGCACATAGAAAATAACACGTTTCATGGAGTGGGTTTTCCTTTCTTCGCGGGAGGGTTAAGCATCGGCGATATTGCCGCCGTCCTTGCCCAGGTAGCGCTTGAGCGCCGCCGTAATCGGGATGGAGGTCTTGGACAATTCGGGGTCGTTGATGTCGCGGGGACGCGGCAAGTCGACGCGGAAGTCCTGCCCGATGCGTCCCGGATTCGGCGAAAGCAGGATGATGCGGTCGCCCAGGCAAGCGGCTTCGCGGATATTGTGCGTCACGAAAATAATTGTTTTTTGGCGCTGAACGAAAATGCGTTGCAAGTCGCCGTAGAGTTGCTCGCGCGTCAGGGCATCGAGTGCGGAAAACGGTTCGTCCATCAGCAGGATGCGCGGATTCGGCGCCAGGGATCGCGCGAGGGCCACGCGTTGCTTCATCCCGCCGGAGAGCTGGTGAATGTTCGACTTGTAGAATTTTTCCAAGCCCACGAGACTCAGGTAATACATCGCCACTTCCGCGCGTTCGGCGTTGTTCAGGTTCGGTTTCA
>JAZRTJ010000061.1:0-33845 GCA_045651925.1 Candidatus Spyradenecus sp.
CAATCGCTTCCTTATCGCCTTGAAATAGAATCTGGAGCCGAGAAAAATCTTCCAAATCGCGCAGGCTGTCAGGATTTTCCGTAGAGAGATCACTAATAAAGACTCCGGCCTGATCGTTCGAAGAAGCACTCACTCCTTCTCCATCTTCTTTGTCATCGTCATTATTAATCCAGAAACGGTACGGTTCGGCCTCGGAAGTAAGGTCGTCACTTTCGAAAGAGACGACTGAATCGCGATTTTTATCGACCGCCATGCAGATTTTGACGATACGGAGCTTTCCGACAACGGCGGAAAGTGTTCCCGTAGCATTCGGGCTCATGCTGATCCATAGCCCGTTTTGCTCAATCGCAGGCAACAGCATTTCGTCGATACCGAAAAATAAACAAGCTTTCGCCGTGCCGCCGACAGGAACACGAGACGAATCAATCTTCAGCTCAGTCCCGACTGTTTTAGCCGCATTTGTCGAAGGATCGCCTACGGTCACGCGCACGGAGTATCCGTAGTCGATTGTCCCCGATTTCGGAACGCGGCCGTAATGATCCCAAACAAGGGCATAGCCTCCGCAGAAATCTTTCGTTGCCTCCATCTTAAATCGCTGTTTGATCCCGCGAGACTTTGGTCCGGCGCACAACTCAACGCCGATTGTGCTCCCGTTTTCTTCCTTCCAATATTCCACTGCGTTCCCTACCAAAGCACTCCAGCCCCGGGAATCACTCTCCATAATGCGATATCGGATTTTGCGGGCGTTTTCGATTTCTTCTTTGCTCCCGCGTTCGAAGTCCGACGGCGCATTGAAATCCGCATTTCCCAGCTCAATCAGTTTGATATTCGAATCCGGTTTTTTTACTCCTGACGCAGCCTCCGCTTCCGCAATCAGATCGCGGAACGCCGGCACGCTTGTCTGTGCCGCCGGAGCAGAAAACCGCCTCCGCTTGGGCGGGTCATTCGGATCAAGCGGATCGGTTTTATTTTCAAATTCAAGGTAGTCGGCAATACCGTCTTCATCGGAATCCCAAGGATCCGTCGGGTCCTCGGGATTCGTTCCCGCCTCAATTTCTTCGGCATCGGTCCAGCCGTCATTATCAATATCGCTTTCCCAAATTTCGGAAAGCGCCCAAAGCGTTCCCGCAGAAACAATGAAGCCCAGGATTAATGCCACACGCGAAAAACCGCGTTCAGTCTGTTTTCTATTTTCGGGGCACGGAGATTTCATCTTGTCGCAAGGTTAATACTTGCGCAAAGAAAACAACATCCGGGCACTCATGTAAAGTTAAAATTTACACAATTTCAACAAATTCACTCAAATAAATATCCCTCGCAGCGCGAGCTTACGGGGGATGAAACCGTCAGAAGCGGGTTAGGTTAGTAGCGGTAGTTTTCCGCCTTGTAGGGGCCTTCGACGGGAACGCCGAGGTAGTCTGCCTGCTTCTGCGTCAGTGTCGTCAGCTTGGCTCCGATGCGTTCGAGATGGAGGCGTGCGACTTCTTCGTCGAGGCGCTTCGGGAGGATGTAAACGCCGGGCTCGTAGCTGTCGCGGTTCTTCCACAAATCCATTTGAGCGAGAACCTGATTCGTAAAGCTGTTGGACATAACAAAGCTCGGGTGACCGGTCGCGCAACCGAGGTTGACAAGGCGTCCTTCCGCCAAAAGGAAAATCGAATGGCCGTCTTCGAAGTCGTAACGATCGACCTGCGGCTTGATGTTTACCTTTTTTATTCCGGGGAATGCGTTGAGGCGTCCGACCTGAATTTCGTTGTCGAAGTGGCCGATATTGCAGACAATGGCCTGGTCGCGCATTTGCTGCATGTGCTCGAGCGTAATGATGTCGCAATTGCCGGTCGTCGTCACGTAGATATCCGCCACGCCGAGCGTGTCTTCGACGGTCACGACGCGGTAACCTTCCATCGCCGCTTGGAGCGCGCAAATCGGATCGACTTCCGTCACCCAAACCGTAGCCCCGAGACCGCGAAGCGACTGGGCGCAACCCTTACCGACGTCGCCATAGCCGCAGACAACGGCAATTTTTCCGGCAATCATCACGTCGGTGGCGCGCTTGATGCCGTCAACAAGCGATTCGCGGCAGCCGTAAAGATTGTCGAACTTCGACTTCGTAACGGAGTCGTTCACATTGATTGCGGGAACGAGGAGTTTTCCGGCGGCGGCACGTTGGTAGAGGCGGTGGACGCCGGTCGTCGTTTCTTCGGAAACGCCACGCCATTTTGCGACAACACGGTGCCAGTGTTGCGGGTCCTCAGCGTGGACTTTCTTTAAAAGGGCCTTGATAACGGCTTCTTCTTCGGACTCGCTCAGAGAATCGACCCAAGTGTCTCCGTTTTCGAGCTCGTAGCCTTTGTGAATGAGCAGAGTCGCGTCTCCGCCGTCATCAACGATGAGGTCCGGCCCGTTTCCGTCCGCCCAGGTCATTGCGCGGTAGGTGCAATCCCAATACTCTTCGAGGGTTTCGCCCTTCCACGCGAAAACGGGAGTTCCGGCAGCGACGATGGCGGCTGCAGCGTG
Organism: Candidatus Spyradenecus sp.; assembly: GCA_045651925.1. Lineage (GTDB taxonomy): Bacteria > Verrucomicrobiota > Verrucomicrobiia > Opitutales > UBA953 > Spyradosoma. The sequence goes on from JAZRTJ010000061.1 coordinate 2,518, forward strand.
ATCCTGCGTCGAAAAGATGTTGCAGGAAGCCCAGCGGACGTCTGCGCCGAGATCGACTAGCGTTTCGATGAGCGCGGCGGTCTGAATCGTCATGTGAAGCGAACCCATGATACGGGTTCCCGCGAGCGGTTTTTCGGGAGCGTATTTCTTGCGGATCGACTGCAGGCCGGGCATTTCGAAGGCGGCGACGTCGAGTTCTTTGCGTCCCCAATCGGCAAGGGCGATATCCGCGATTTTATATTCGGAAGCGATAGACATGCTCAGAATCTAATTTGAAGCGGCGGCTTCTTAAAGCGTAAAAATAAAAAACGTTCCCGCCGTTGATTGCGGGAACGTCTTTTTTAATTATCCGAAATTACTTATTTCGTGATAACGCGGGCCATTTCGAGGACCTTGTTGGAGTAGCCCCATTCGTTGTCGTACCAGGAGACGACCTTAACGAACGTCTTGTCGAGCTGAATCCCGGCCTTGGCGTCGAAGATGGAGGTCTTCGGGCAATCACGGAAGTCGGTCGAAACGACGGCTTCTTCGGTGTAGCCGAGAACGCCCTTGAGTTCGCCTTCGGAAGCTTCCTTCATGGCAGCGCAGATTTCTTCGTACGTGCATTCCGTGTTGAGTTCAACCGTGAGGTCGACGACGGAAACGTCGGAGGTCGGAACGCGCATAGCCATACCGGTGAGCTTGCCGTTGAGTTCCGGAAGAACCTTGCCGACAGCCTTAGCAGCACCCGTGGAGGACGGAATGATGTTTTCGAGGATACCGCGACCGCCGCGCCAGTCCTTGCGGGACGGGCCGTCAACCGTTTTCTGCGTAGCCGTTGCAGCGTGAACCGTGGTCATGAGACCGCGCTTGATGCCGAACTTTTCGTTGAGAACCTTGGAGATCGGAGCCAAGCAGTTCGTCGTGCAGGAAGCGTTCGAGATGATCGCCTGACCGGCATAGGTCTTGTGGTTAACGCCGTAAACGAACATCGGCGTTGCGTCCTTGGACGGAGCGGACATGATGACCTTCTTAGCGCCGGCCTTGATGTGAGCAGCGGCGGTTTCTTCCGTGAGGAAGAAGCCCGTGGATTCGACGACAACGTCAGCGGCGACTTCGTCCCACTTGAGGTTTGCCGGATCCTTTTCAGCCGTGATACGGATCTTCTTGCCGTTCACAACGAGCGCGCCTTCTTCGACAGCGACGTCGCCTTTGAAGCGTCCGTGAACCGAATCGTACTTGAGCATGTATGCCAAGTATTCCGGTTCGAGGAGGTCGTTAATTCCGACGATTTCGATATCGTCTGCGAAGTTTTCAATCGCTGCACGGAAAACCATGCGGCCAATGCGACCGAAACCGTTAATACCAACTTTGATAGCCATTGTTCTTATATGTTATGTAGGTTAAAAAAATAGTTTTTCGATGGATTAGTAGCAGAAATTGAGCGAAACACCCCACCAGAAGGTGTTGCAATCAATATCCATGACACGGGCACCGTCGATGTAGCGATGGTCGTCGTTATTGTAGGAATAACGGACACCGACGCTGAGATCGGTCGAGCTGTTCAAATGGTAGATGAGATCAGCCTTGACCGTGAGGTAGCCGTAATCGTTGCTCGGATCACCGACGCCGTGGAGCTGGTCACCAACCCAATCGTTTGCGGTGATGTAGCCGTAGGTAACGCCGAGAGCGAGATCCGTTTCATTCGTGAAAATGCTTTCGAAGGTCTTTTCGGCGGAGACTTCCCAAGTGGTCTGTTCGAGGTTCCAGTCGTAGGAAACGGAACCGGAGATGATGAGGTGAGACCATTCTTCGCCTTCAACGAGCTCAACGTCGCGACCGACTTGGAGGAACAATTCGTTGGAGCGGTTGACGTAGGCACGACGCATCGAGTAAGCGTGTTCGATACCGCCGTTCGGATAGCTCTTGAAACGGTAGCCGAAGTCGAAGAAGTATTCGTCCGCATAGGTAGCGCGTGCGCCGAAAGTCCAGTCAGCTTCATTGCCTTCGTCGGAAACCGGGGACATGTAGGCGAGTTCGCCGTAAGCGCGGAGGGCCCAGTAGCCGGAATTATATCCGCCGACGCCGACATTAATCGTCGTCTGGAGGTTGTCATCGGACTGGTCAATCCCGCGATTTACGTAGTGGGATTCGTAGGCAAATTTAGCGCCGACTTCGACATTGCTTTCTTGGGGGACGGCAGCCTGCTGCGCAAACGCGGTACCGGCGAGAGCGAGCATCGTGAGGGGGAGGATTGTTTTCTTCATAATAATTAAAAAAACTTAAATATGGTTTGTGCGAAATGGAATGCTTACGGGCATGCTTTTGCAAGCCGAAAAACGGGCGGCTTAGAACGTATCTTCAATCGCGCCGTCTTCTTCCTCCTCGGGAACGACTTTCCCGCGGGAAATTTTTCGGCGCAAAGCGCGAATCAGCCCGAAGAGCACATAAGCCAGCAACGCGGCAGGAATCGCATACTCATGGAACAGCGAGGCGAAGATGACGAAAAGCACGATGAGGATAAAGCCTTGGGCCTTTGCCTTCGTGTTCCAGTTAATGTGCTTAAAGGTCGGATACGGAATATTCGTAACCATGAGAATGGAGACGAGCACCATCGTCGGGAGCAACACAATCGGAATATAGTCCTGAAGTGTTTGAGCGGACGAAGCCGTTTCTCCGCCGTTCATGCTTGTGAGCAGGAGGACGAAAGACGCGGTAATCGCAGCAGCCACCGGCGAGGGGATACCCATGAAGTCGGACGCCGGGCTTTTCTTTTCGTTGCCGGGAATGAGCGGATTCGTCAGCACGTTGAACTTCGCCAGGCGGATGCCCGCGCAAAGCAGGTAGATGAAGCCGACAATCGGGCCGACCGTTGTAAGCATATCGCCGAATTCGGCAGCGCTGCGGCTCGGGTCGAGAATCAGGAAGTAAACGAGAAACGCGGGAGCAACGCCGAAGGAAACAGTGTCGGCAATTGAGTCAAACTCGGCGCCGAACATCGATTCTTTCTTAAACATGCGCGCCATACGGCCGTCGAAGAGGTCGAAAAGGCAGGCGCCGAAAATGAGATAGACGGCGAGCATGTACTTTTCATTGGCAGCGGCGATTGTCTCGCTGTACTTCGCTTCGATGCACTGGCAGAGCGACATGAAGCCGCAAAACATATTTCCTGCCGTAAAGAAGTTCGGGAGGATGTAAATTCTCGCAGCGTCCTGGACGCACTTGTATTTCGGTTCCGCCGCTGCGGGAACGGGTTGTTTGTCGTCGTTCATGTCCTTGCTCCGGTTCGGGTTTTATTTGTTAAAGGAATCGAGATAATCCCAGAAATTCTTGTCCTGTTCGACGATATGTTCGTCCTTAACGGGAAGGTTGGCGCGGAAAGCGAAATCCGTAATGCTGTGCTTGTGCAGAATGTAGCTGCAGAAAATTTCGTTTTCGGAAGCCGTAAAATAAATGCGCAGGTCACCTTGACGGAGGCGATAGAACGTCTGCTTTCCGCGGACAAATGCACCGTAGGCGTTCTTGTCGTTTTTCAGCTCGTCGAGCGAAATATTCGTCAAGGCATCAATGATGGGCATCTGATCGAGCGGAGACAGCTTATTGAGCTCCGCCGTGCTTTGGTCACTGAAATTTAACTGGTTCATAGATATTCTTTCTAAAAATCTTCCGGATTGCTCCAAACATCGCCTTCGGTCCTGATTCGGCGTTCGTTCTCCTTCCGAACGGCATCGAGATAGCCGTCCATCGACTGAATTTCTCCGCTTACGACACCGGAAACCGCCGGTTTGTTGTAGCCCGGATCTTCGGGTTCCCGCGCCGCACAGGCCGCCAAGACAAACATTCCGCCGGACAGCGACAGATACGCCATTCGGGAAAGAATCCAATCTTTGCGGAGAGTACACATCCTATATGGTGCAAAGACTAACGCATACCCCTAAAAATTCCAAACAAATTCACAGCCCGCCGGACCGGTGTTCCACGTGTAACGGTGACGCCGGAATGCCTCCGGACGCTATTTCGCAAGCGAATAAGCCAGTAGCATCAGAACAAGTCCGACGACGACGCTCCCCACGAGGTAGAGCGCAAAAGCCGCCCATGCCCCGCCCTGAAGCAAGGTCAACGCCTCTTTGGAAAAGGTCGAAAACGTCGTAAATCCGCCGCAAAAGCCGACCGTTAGCAAAAGCGCCCAAGTACCGTCCGCGCCGCCGTGACGTCCGAACCATCCCCAAAGCAGTCCGAGCAGGAAACACCCGAGTGCATTGACGCACAAGGTCCCCCACGGAAACGCGGCGCAGAGATTTTTCAAAGCGAGGGCGATTCCGTAGCGGGCAATGCCGCCGAAAGCACTCCCGAGGCCGACGGCCAATACGTTTTTCAAAATTTCCGGAGTCATCGATCCAGATTCATTTTTCTAGGATAAACGGAAAAAACGTTCCCGCGACGGCAATCGTCACGGGAACGCAGAAACAGGTTCTCTTCCGGAGAAGCAATCATTACGCGTCGGCGCGCTTCATCGCTTCTTCCTGCAGGAACACCTTGGCGGCATCGATTGCGGCCGCGGCATCCGCCTTGGCAGCGGCGAGATCCGGATTCGAACTCGTTGCGAAGAGGTAGAACTTGATCTTGGGTTCGGTTCCGCTTCCGCGTACCGCGATCTTCATTCCGTCTTCCAAGGTGAAGAAATAGAAGTCTTCCTTCGGAATGATGTCGCCGTCGCAATCCTTGATTTCGTCGCGGCCGAAATCGAGGAAGGAAACAACCTTCTTGCCGAGGACTTCCTGCGGCGGATTTTCGCGGAGGGAAGCCAGGATACGTTTGATTTGCGCAGCCCCTTTGGCGCCTTCGAGCACGATATTGAGCAGGGACTCCTGGAAATAGCCGTAATCGCGATAGATCGAATCGAGGTATTCCGGAAGCGTCATGCCCTTGGCCTTTACCCAGGACGCCATTTCGACAACCATAAGCGCAGCGGCATTGCCGTCCTTGTCGCGGACGCTGTCCGAGTGCAAATAGCCGTAGCTTTCTTCACCGCCGAACACGTAGAACATGCCGGCGGAGAGCTGCGCCGCCGCACGTTCACGCCACGGGAGCGACATATAATTCGGGACGGTCTTTTCGACTTCCTTCTGGTACTTCTGGAGCTTTGCCCCGATCCACTTAAAGCCCGTGAGCGCGTTCACGCAACGCAGGCCGTTCTTTTCGGCGATGACGTCCCAAATCGGCGACGTGACGAAAGTCTTAATAATCGTCGCGTGCGGGGAGCCTTCCGGCGGAAGGATGCCGAGCTCTTTCATACGGGCACAACGGAAAGCCGTGAGCATGGAGCCGGTCTGGTTGCCGGAGTAAAGCGTATAAGAGCCGTCGCGGTTACGTGCGGCAATACCGACGCGGTCATCGTCCGGGTCCGTCCCGATAACGATATCCGCACCGATTTCCTTAGCCTTGGCAAGCGAGAGCGTAAAGGCTTCGGCGTTTTCCGGATTCGGCGACTTGACAGTCGGGAAACGTCCGTCGTGCGGCAGTTGTTCTTCGACCACCGTAATATCGACACCGAACTTCTTCATCGCGGGAACAATCATCACGTCACCCGTGCCGTGGATATTTGTATAGCAAAGCTTAATCGGAGATTCCTTGATAACGGCCTTGTCCAAAACGGCGCATTCCAAGTCCGTGAGGTAGCGCTCTTCGATCTCCGCGGGAACGATTTTAACTTGCGAGAGATCTTTCGTCAGGAACTGCGGGATGTCTGCAAGCGTCACGGCATTGACTTCGCCGATGATAGATTCCGCGTGCGGAGAAATGACCTGCGCTCCGTCGTTAAAGTAGCACTTAAAGCCGTTGTCGTGAGACGGGTTGTGGCTCGCCGTCAGCGCGATGCCGGTGTCCGTTTCGAGCGCACGAATCGTAAAGCTCAGCTGCGGGACGGAACGGGCATCATCGAAGACATAAGCTTCCCCGCCGAGTTTCGTCCAGATGCTCGCCGCGAGTTGCGAGAAGTGCTTCGAGAAGTGGCGGACGTCGTGGGCGATAACAATACGCGGTGCGCGCGTAGTCCCCGTCGAAGCAAGATATTTGGAAATGTAGCGGAACAGGCCGACCGTTGCACGAACGATATTGAAGTCGTTCAGGTTGGCAGTACCGACAGCCGGATGCTCCGGAGCCCCGAGAGCATCGCGCGTACCTGCTTCTGCCGGCGGTGTTACTTTTCCGATGGTACGGCCGCGCATCCCGCCCGTACCAAAAGCGATTTTCTTGAAAAAACGGTCGTTGATTTCGCTCCACTGAGCGCCGGCGACGAGTTCTTCAATCGCCGTGACGGCCCAAGCCGGAAGGAATCCGGCGGAAAGCCATTCCGTAAGGTTGTTTTTCGTGTCTTCGGTAATATTACCGGCCGCAAAAGCGGCCTTAATCGCATCGATAAGTTCCATATTGATTATCTCGTATCGGGGTTAATGTGTTATTTATGAAAAACGATAGCCCAAAAAAGCTCTCTTTTAAAGCAGGAAAAGAAAAACCATTGACTTTACTGCAAGTTTTATAAAACTTCTCCGACATTATTACACCTATACACAATCCATACAAATCAAATTACACCCGAACCACAACCACCGGTATTCGGGAAAAAGGATTCACACTCCTGACCGTAGCCGTCTTGCTCCTGCTCATGAGTGCCGTAGGAATCGCCCTCTCGACACATGCCGCCCGCGAGAAGCAAATCGGAGACGCCCGACAAAAACGGACCGAGCTGAAGGCATTCGCCTGCAACGCCGCCAAAATCGCCCTCGCCCGCCTTCAGGAAATCGCAGGTACCGATGCCGTTGTCACAAGCGCACACCCTCATTCCGCAAACGGTTTTCCGCACCTCGCCTGGAACGTCGCCAATCCCCCGCCCCATTTTCCGAAAAAAATCTCCCCGGATACACCGATTCCGCTCTCCTCCGGAACGGGACGGACAAGTGACGCCGAACATGCGGAATTCCCGCGCAAATCAGACGACGGAAAAACACTCTCCGCCCCTTGGGAATATGCCGGCGAGCAATTCCGATTTGCCTACCTCATTATCGACGAATCACAAAAATTCCCGCTCGTCCCTCCCAAGCGTCCGAATCCCCCAACCCGAACCGACACAGAAGACGAAGCAACACGCCAGGCACGCAATCAATTATTAAATTTTAATTACATAAGACAAAACGGCAACCAAGAAGACGATCCGGACAAAAAACACTCGGAAGAAATCCGCTCCGCACAATACGATCCCGCATGGTTTTTCTCAAAGTTCGGAGAGCGAGAAAAAGTTTCAGCAGCGGACACCAGCCTGCATACCTTCGGTGTCATCGCCGATTGGCCGCGGAAACGATTGAAAAAAGATCTCTCCGACGAAAATTACGCCGATGAAATTTTTCCGCCGTTCCTATTCAAAAATCTGAGAGAAGCGCTCCCTGAATTTCCACACGCCGGCCTCCCCGTCTCCCGCTCCATTCCGCCGACAATCGGAAAGCTCGGAATCAGCCGCAACATCGTACCCGTTCCCGTCGATCTGAAACTGCATATCGGATTTATCAATGCACGCACGGACGGACAACACCGGGTACGCTTTCACATTACGGCAAAACTATGGAATCCGAATGCATTTCCGATGCTCGCACACGCAGACGGGCAACTGGGACTCATCGATTTCACGCAACTCCCGACATTCTTTATTCAAAATCTGAATACGGGAGGAAAATTCTCCGTCGATTTCTCAAATTTTCCGACGGGAAGATTTGGGCTCGTACGACAAACGCCCTCAGATAAAACATTCAACGCCTATTGCAGACTGTTTGACGTAAGTGACCAGGGATTCGGCGACGATCCCAAATCCCCTGCAACCGGGTTGCATGCCGGTGAAGTCTATCTCGCACAATTTCCCGACCCTCGCGGACAAAGTTCCGGGCTGTCACGCATCTGCGGAGGCCCTACATGGAAATTTCAAAAACACTCCGACCCGAACAAAGCTCCTTACAAAACAAGCGACGGCAGGTGGTTTCACAATTTGCATAGAATCAACATCTTTTCCATGCCGCCAATGCTTCCGGAGAACATTGTGATCCGCCATTACAACGGAAGATTCCCGCAATCCACGGAGCCCAAGGATTACTCGCCTCCGATTGTCACCCTTAAAAACTTCCGATTCCCTTATGTCGATTTCACAATAAGCGGACAGACATACAATCGCGAAACGGCCGGCGACTACACGATACGACAGGCCAATCTCGTATTCCGAATCCGCCTGAAACACGAAGACGCCGAAGCGATGAAAAACCTGCTCGATCACTGCGATCTCAGAAGCGGCGTTTTAGACTTCGAAAATCCCTTTGTAGCAAAAGCATTCGAAGTATCCGTGCACACAGGCGAAGAGGCACGCCGAATCGCCGACGAAGATCAGAACGACAACTATTTCTTTGACCGCTTCGTAAACGAACACCGGGCAGAGAACACACAACCCGCCTTTTCCGAAATCCAAATTTACGACCTCCCGAACCGCAATCACGCTTCCGCAGGAACTCTGCGTTTCCTGCAGGCAAATAATATCCCGCCGCTTGCCGTCGGACGCTATTCGGAAACGATAAAGGCCCAAAAAATAAACCAAATCTTGGACCGCTACTTTTTCTCGCTTCAATTCAGTAATGAATTTTTAACGACAAGCGAAAACCCGCTTTTCGTCCGCAAAGACCAAATGCTTTCGCTCAAATCTCTCGAAAAAAGCGAAGCATTTGACTTCGCCGAGCAGTGCATGATACGCGGACCGTTCAATCTGAACTCAGCGGACGCAAAAGCGTGGGAAGCTATGCTGAGCAACACTTTCAACCAATGGAAGCAATATTCCGGACGCAACCGGGGACGACTCATGCCCTGGGATCGAAACAGCAATCCGGAAGATTGGGAGAATGTTTATTTCACGCGCCCCTTCTCCGCCCACTTTTTTGCTTCCGGCGGGAAAATTTACCCCCTGAAAGACAGCGATTTGGGAAAAGCCCCTCAGCGCTCCCGCGAACAATTTTTACTCGGTCAGGGATTACGTAGCCTCAGGTCCGAATCCGTAGCCTCCCTCGCAAACTACCTCGCCAAAACGATTAAACAACGCCTTTCGAAGCGGGAGCCCTTCCTTTCCGTTTCGGATTTTGCCGACTCCGGAATTCTTGAAAACGGAATCGAAGCCGCTCAAATCAATACAATCAGCGGAAGCAAAATTCCCGCATGGTTTCCCGGTTTTCTAAAACAGGAACAGCTTTTGGAATCACTCACACTCCGCGCAAGTCCGCGCGGTGACAGCTTCACTCTCCTGCTCCGCTCGGAACAAATTAATCCGCTGACCCGACAGACGGAGGCGGTCGTCAATCTCGAGGCCAGAATCCAACGCCTACCGGATTTATTCGATTCTTCGCAAGATGCAGGAATCGAATACGAATCAGCCAACGGGAAGAACCGGCGTTTCGGCAGGCGATTCAGAATCCTCAGCGTCAAGTTTCTTTAACTTACGGGCATAAAAAAGAAACTCCTTATTACCGTCCCCGCCCAAAATCGGAGAATCGCAAAGCCCGACAAGTTTGAAGCCGCTCAAATGCTCTTTGCAGAATTGGAGCACTTCTTCAACCACACGACGGTGAATTTTCTCGTCACGAATAATTCCGTTTCCGCGGGACACCTCTTCACGCGTCGCCTCAAACTGAGGTTTGATAAGCATAATCAGTGCGCCACCCTCGGAAACGCGATTCCACGACGGAATCAAAATCTTCGTCAGCGAAATAAACGACAAGTCGCCGACAACGAAATCATAGCTTTCGCGCGGAAGCTCGACCGAGTCCAACGCTCGGGCATTAACCTTCTCAAAATTCGAAACCCGGGAATCACTCCGTAACTTAAAATGGAGCTGGCCATGCCCGACGTCGATACAGGTGACGGCTTCCGCTCCGTTTTGAAGCAGACAATCCGTAAAGCCGCCGGTAGATGCTCCAACGTCCAAGGCATAAGATCCCGCAACGTCGATAGAGAATTTTTCAATTGCTCCCGCCAGTTTTTCCCCGCCTCGGGAAACAAAGCGCGGCGGATTTTCCACCCAAAGCTCCGTATCTTCGGGAATCAATTGTGCCGGCTTTTGAATGACGGAATCCTTTCCGCTACGAACCTTCCCCGCCATGATCAAAATTTTTGCCTGCGAACGCGATTCCGCCTTTCCCTGAACGAAAAGCAATTCGTCCGCTCGAACTTTTTTCACCGATGCCATGCTTAGTTTAAAATTTTTTCTTCAGAAATCTTTTCTAAGTCTAAAGGAGACTCCGCATTTCGAACAACCTTCAAAAAACGAATCATTCGCGAATCAAAATTCTCCGGAAACACAAAAACAACCTTCAAGGTTTTTCCCGAAAAATATATCGCTGAGCATTTCAAAATATCGCCGTCCGCGGAACAAAGCTCAAACGAAAATTCTAACGGTGAAGTCTCCTCCGGAGCATTGCCCTGCTCCGTTGCAAAATCCAATGAATAACGCACACCTTTACACGACTCAATAAAAGACAATAAGAATCGATTTTCTCCGGGATTCAAAGTCGTTCGCGCACAGACGTGAGAGACAACAGGACCTTGCGACGATTGCGGCAAAGCAACCGGAGACTTTGGCGTCTCCATCGCGAACCAACACGTAAACACCAAAATCGTCACCGCAAGCACAAGAAACAACCTCTTCGGTAACTTAAAACGGATGTTCACGATTAGCGCTAAGGCCGCAAACGCAAGGACGCCGTACAAAAAATAAGCAGGATTGTTCATACGCTATTTCACCGAAGAAGGATTAAAGATGATTTCCAAATAATTCTTCAGAGTCTTTCCCGGGAAAAACTGCCCCCCCCCCCGGCGCACGAGCACGGATCGCTTCTCCGCTAAGGAGCGCAAGTCCGCAGAGACATTTTCTATTTTCAAGTCGGGAAACGTCGCCTTAACGGGGCGGAAAGACACGGGAAGACCGAACCAGGTAAAATCAATCTCCCAATGGAATCGTCCCTCGGGAATCGCCCGGCTACATAGCGCGGGAGAACGCTTCAAGAGTGACGGAACGGATGAATCGGGATAATAGACCGTAAAAGCGGATTTCAAGCTATTCAGCCATGCCGCAGGGAGGAAATCCGGCTTACCCGAGTGGAAGGTGTAAAACCCGATTGGGTCAGCACCCGCGAGATTAAATCCGTTGTAGCGGCCGTGTAAATTGCCCGGACCGTAATTTCTGGCAAACCAATTATCAAAACCCGCCTCGCCGAGAACCATTCCGATCTCAAAATGCAAATGCGCAGAACTTTTAGAGATATTATAAACAGTGGAAGTCTGACCGAGCATTCCCAAAATTGTTCCCGCCCGCACCCGATCCCCTTCTTTCAAAGCAGGAGAAACGGAAAGCAAGTGGCCATATAAAGTGTAAAATTCAAAGCCGTCTTTACGGTGCAAAAGCACGACATAGCGCCCGTAAGAACCGTTATTCTCGGGAGAAAGATGGGCCACCGTCCCCGGATAAACCGCATAAATGAGGTCCATCGGCGTCCCGTTTCCCATCTTTTTGACCGATTTCACATCAATCCCTTCATGAAAACGGGAACCGCCGTCCCGCACCATTCCGAACATCGCCGATTGAATGCGCCCCGAAGAAGCCGGCTGAAGAAAACTGTTATCACCCTGCTCAATATGCCTAAAAATATCTAAAGCTGTCGGGCTGAAAATTTTCTGCGCCGACAGCTCAAGATGAAACAGGATGCTGAGAATAAAAAGGAGAAAAAATCGCATCTTAGCGTTGGAGATCCTTCATATATTCCCGACGAGCCAAAATAAATTCGTTCAGATCAAAGCAAATATTTCTGAGGCTTTCGGCCAGTTTTGCTCCTTCTTCCCTGGACTCGATAATGAAAAACAAATCTTCACGGCGAATTTGGCGGCGAATCAGGCAATACCCCATCGGCTGGCCGTTGACCACCAGAAAGAAGCGCTTCATACCGCGGCCTTCCGCAAGTGCTTCTCCGGATGCCTGATAGATTTGAAGCCATTTGTCAGCCTTAACGTGTAAAAGAATCCCCAAATTAGTTTCCCCGGTTTCCGGAATTTCCTGAACCAGGAACTGGGCATTCGTAAAAGAGTCAATATCGGCAACAGGCGGCGTCGTAATGCGGGCTTTAATCCCGCTGACCGGCATCGTAAGCGTCTGATGCAAACCGAAACTCCCCGAACGTGCCGGAGCTTCCAGAAAAACATCGATTGCATTCATCGGCATCGGCTTAGAGCAGGCCAAGAAAAACAGCGAAATAAAAAGACCGATAAAAAGGAGTAGCTTTTTCATAAGTAGTTACATAATGAAATCATCAATAACGGAACCAAGTCGAGACAAACTCTCGGGAGTAATTTCCTTTGAGGGGACAAGAAATTCACGCTTTGTTTTTATATGGATAAAACGCTGATACTTGCCGTCAACCGTACCGGCAGACCTTAAAACACGCTTTCGTTCAAAAAACAGAGCTAAAAGCTGCTTTAGCGTCTCACCGTCCTCGGTTTCAGGCGATTCAAAGAGCGAAACAAAAAAATCCTCCTGTGAAGCTAATTTCTGCTTTAACTCGACAACCGCATCCGCATTGGAGGAAAATACACGCTTCCAAAAGCCGACAACGGTACCGCCATGAGAAAACCCGGGAAGGTTACATTCCAAAACATCAAAACGTTCCAAATCCCCATTCTCTTTTTTTACGACAAAACAGACGACAATATCGCCGTCGGTAAAGACCTCATTACTTGCATTACACCGTCTGGATAAAGACTTAATACTCCACTCCATATCGGCATCCTACAGGAGAAGGGCAGGGCAGGACAATTTTAATGTTCCACGTGGAACACAGACTAAGCGCGGGAACGCAGATACACCATCAGAAGAGAAATATCCGCCGGACTGACCCCGCTGATACGCTCAGCCTGCGCCAAATTAATCGGGCGAATCGAAGAAAGCTTCTGGCGGGACTCAATCCGCAAACCGAGAATCTTGTCGTAATCCAAATCGACAGGAATCGCGACGCGTTCCAAATCCTTCATACGCTCAATCGTCTTCAATTCACGCGAAAGATAGCCGGCATAACGCACACGATACAGGACTTCCTCCTTAATTTCATCAGAAAGCGAAATAAACGCCTCCGGAAGATCCGCAGGAACCAGCGCAATGTCTTTGCGCAGCACATTTCCCGCATACCCGCCCTTGATCAGCGTTTTCTCAAGCGCGTCCGTCCAATAAAGGATCTTTGCCTGTTTTTCGCGGATATTCTTTTTGCGGGATTCACTCAAAAGCCCCATATCCGCAATCAAATCAATCAAACGCAACTCCGCACTCGCGTGATTAAAGAGAAGGCGATATTCCGCCCGACTGGTAAACATACGGTAGGGCTCCTGAGTCCCCTTGGTCACCAAATCATCAATCAAAACACCCGCATAGCCATGCTCGCGGCCGATTACCAACGGCTTTAATCCCAAAACACGGGCAGCAGCATTGGCACCCGCCACCAGCCCCTGCACCCCGGCTTCTTCATAACCGGAAGTACCGTTAATTTGCCCGCCCAGGAAAAGATTCTCCACTGCCTTTGTTTCTAAAGTCGGGAAAAGCTGGGTCGGCGGGACATAATCATATTCAATCGCATAAGCCGGACGAAGAACCGCCGCATTCTCCAAAGCAGGCACACTTCGAATCATCTCCAATTGAACCGAGAAGGGCAGGGAAGTGGAAAACCCGTTGATATACCACTCATCGGAGAAACGTCCTTCCGGTTCCAAAAAGAGTCGATGCGTCTCTTTATCAGGAAATTTCACGTATTTGTCCTCGATACTGGGGCAATAACGCGCCCCCGTACCACTAATCAAACCCGAATACAGCGGCGACTCATGAATATTGGCGTTAACGACATCGCGTGTGGAAAGAGCTGTGTCCGCCAACCAACAGGAACGCTGATTAGTCCCCGGAGTCCAACCCAAACGTGTTTCTCCGGTATGTTCCACGTGGAACATATCCTCTTCCGTTCGCGTATCATAAAAGCCGAAAAATACCGGGTTTTCATCGCCGGGTTGCTCATCACACTTAGAAAAATCAATCGTCGTCCCTAAAATGCGCGCCGGTGTCCCTGTCTTCAAACGTTCCACTTGCATTCCGACACCTCTAAAACTGTCCGAAAGCGTCTCCGCATTAAAATCCCCCAAACGACCGCCTTCATTGACATTTCGGCCGACAAACATTTTTCCCTTCAAAAACGTTCCTGTAGTCAATACCACCGTTTTGCCGTAGAAAGAAACACCCAGGGTCGTATCCACGCCGACGGCTTTTCCGTTTTTTAAAATAAGCCCGGAAACAATCGCCTGAAACAGGGTTAAATTCTTCTGTAGCTCGCAAGTCTGCTTCATGCGCGCTGCATAGACCAGCTTATCGCATTGCGCCCGGGGAGACTGTACAGCCGGTCCCTTGGAAGCATTCAAGACACGAAATTGAATCGCCGTCGCATCCGCACAAACACCCATTTCACCCCCCATCGCATCAATCTCGCGCACAATATGCCCCTTGGCTTGTCCGCCGATTGCGGGATTGCAGCTCATCTTGGCAATCGTGTCGAGATTGCCTGTCAGAAGCAGGGTGTCAGCCCCCATACGAGCCGACGCCAAGGCCGCTTCCACGCCGGCATGTCCGGCACCGACTACAATAACGTCGTAAGGACGCGTTTGATCAATACGGATTTCCTTTTTCATACTATTTTCCGATGCAGAAGGAAGAAAATACTTTGTCTAAAATTTTTTCGTTATCGAATCTTCCGAGAATTTCCGAAAGCTCATTCATCGAGCTACGCAAGTTATTGGCCGTAAATTCGAGAGGAACAATTCCCAAACTCTGAATCGCTTCTTCCAAATAACTACGCGCACGCGCAAGTAATTCCGCATGGCGAATACTGACGATTAGAACATCGTCTTTCGGAACAATTTCCTTGCTCTTTAAAATCCCTAAGATTTTTTCCGAAAGCAATTCATAGGCCCCCGAATCCAGCAACGAGAGCGAGATTCTTTCAAATCCCGGCAAAAATCCGTTCGCATCCAAAACCGCCCCGAGATCGCTTTTATTGAGAACGAGCAGGGTGTTCTCCGGCGTAATCAGCGTCTTGGCTTCTTCTCCGATTTCCGGAGCTTCTACAGAAGCATCGACAACAAAAATGAAGAAATCCGCCTTCCGCATACATTCGATCGAGCGACGAATACCGGCCGCTTCAATTTTCGAAGCCGCATGCTCCCGAATACCGGCCGTATCCAAAATACGAATACGATAGGGTCCGATATTAATATTTTCCGAAATAAAGTCGCGCGTCGTACCCGCCTCTTCACTGACAAGTGCACGTTCTTCACCGACAAGTACATTGAGCAGGGACGACTTTCCCGCGTTCGGCGGACCGAAAATAACGACATTAATTCCTTCGTGAACCGCCGAAGAATAACGGGCCGTGTTTTCCGTATTTTTCAGCTCACTGATAATCTCCGAAAGCTTCGGTTCGAAATAAGCGCGATCCAAATCGGGAACTTCCTCATCCGAAAAATCAATCTGAGATTCGATTTCTGCCAGCAAACGGATAATCTTCTCGTTCCAATCGGAAATTTTCTTTCCGAGCGTTCCCGATAGCAGTTTTTGAGCCGCATTCAGGGCAATTTCCGAGCGCGCGGAAATCACGTCGGCAACCGCCTCCGCCTGCGTCAAATCCATCTTTCCGTTCAAAAAAGCACGCCGTGTGAATTCTCCCGGAAGCGCCTGCCGGCAACCGCGGGCAATCAAATCCGAAAATATTTTTTTCGCGATAAACGGATTTCCGTGGCAATAAATCTCCAAGGCATCTTCACCGGTGTAAGACGATTTGTCCTTAAATGCAATATACAAACATTCGTCCAAAGCATCCCCCGAAACCGATCTATAAACCCCGAAAACGGAATAACGGGCCTTGAGCTCTTTCTTTACGCCGAACGCCTCTTTCGCAATTTTATGAGAGTCCGGTCCGCTTACACGAATAACGGCAATGGCAGATTCGCTAAGCGGCGTTGCAAACGCGGTTATGGTAGATGTTTCGCCCATAATTATCCCGAAAATGAAGCACATCCACCAACAAAACGCAATGCGTTAGGAATTTCCTAAAGAATCTAATAGATGATACACAGTATCCAAAATAAAAATTAGCGAAATCCATAAAGTTCGTGAAACTTAAAAATAAAAAACTTGCTAGGGCGGATGAATTTTGAGTTAATGGCATTTCATTATGGCAGAAACACAGCAACATTCCAAAACACCGTTAGACTTTGACTTCACCGATGTGGAAGTCCTTTCCCGCTATGTCACGGAAACCGGCAAGATTTTGCCGCGTCGCATTACGGGACTGACCGCGAAGCAACAGCGCCATGTTACGAAAGCCATCAAGCGCGCACGTAACATGTTGCTGATGAAGTAAGCCGAAAGTCTTTCCGAGGCGTTGTTCTCTTCCGAGAATGACGCCTTTTTTTTTATGCAAAAAAACGTTCCCGTAAAATCTGCGGGAACGTTTTTCGTTTTAAGGAAGTAATTTAATTACGGCAACCAGTCACCGAATTCCGGTTTGCGCTTTTCCAGGAAGGCTTTGCGTCCTTCGTTGCCTTCGTCGGTCAGGTAGTAGAGCAGGGTGGAATTACCCGCCAATTCCTGAATGCCGGCCTGTCCGTCGAGTTCTGCGTTAAATGCGGACTTAAGGCAACGAATGGCAATCGGCGAATTCATCAGAATTTCACGTGCCCACTGAACGCCTTCGGCATCGAGCTGCTCATAGGGAACAACGGTATTGACCAATCCCATATCGAGCGCTTCCTGAGCGTTGTACTGGCGGCAAAGGTACCAGATTTCGCGCGCTTTTTTCTGTCCGACGAGACGTGCCAGATAGGAACTGCCGAAACCGCCGTCGAAGCTTCCGACTTTCGGTCCGGTTTGCCCGAAAATCGCGTTATCGGCGGCAATCGTCAAATCACATACGACGTGAAGCACATGGCCGCCGCCGATGGCATAGCCGGCGACGAGTGCGATAACGACTTTCGGCATCGTACGAATGAGGCGTTGGAGATCCAAAACGTTCAAACGCGGAACACCGCTTTTAGACGTGTATCCGCCGGTTTTATCGCCGCGGATTTTCTGATCGCCTCCGGAACAGAATGCGAACTTGCCGTCGGTCTGCGGATTCATGCCCCGGAGAAGTACAACACCGATTTTGATATCTTCGCGTGCGTCCCAAAACGCTTCATACATTTCGTTGACCGTTTCCGGCGTGAAAGCGTTTCGGCGATGCGGGCGATTAATCGTTATGCGGGCAATCCCTTCGTCGCATTTTTCGTAAATGATTTCCGAAAACTCTTTAACGATTTTCCACTCGGGTGTCTTAGCTGTTTCCATGGCATTTTCCTCTTACATGCGGTTAAGCGTTTCGATGCCGAGCAGGTGCAATCCGGTCTTCAAAATCATGTACGTATTTGCACAGAGTCGGAGGCGTAAGTTACGCGTGTTTACATCGTCATCCATTACCTTATCGGCTGCGTAGAACGAAGAGAAGGTTCCCGCGAGTTCGAAGAGGTAGGTGCAAATGTAGTGCGGCTTGAGTTCCGAGCAGGCAGTTTGCACGGCCGTCGAGAAGCCCATGAGCTTGCGTACGAGCGCAATTTCGCCGTCGGTGGTCGGAAGCAATACAGCGTTGTTTTCGGCGATGGCTTCGAAGCTCGTTCCGGCCTTGCGGAAGATGGACAAAATGCGCGCGGCCGCATAGAGCAGGTAGGGAGCGGTATTTCCTTCGAATGCGAGGAGACGATCCCAAGAGAACATGTAATTAATCGTACGGTTTTGGAGCAAGTCGGCGTAGCGGATTGCCGCGATACCGATTGTTCCGGCGATTTGCTTTCTTTCCTCTTCGGGAAGGTCCGGATTCTTTTCGGAAACAATTGCAAAAGCGCGTTCGGTGGCTTCGTCCACCAGGGATTTCAGCTTAATTGAGCCGCCTTCCTTGGTTTTAATCGGCTTTCCGTTTTCGCCGAGAATTTTGCCGAACATGACGTGGCGCAGCGAGGGGAAAGGATACTGCTTCTGATCAAACCAACGCTTAGCCGTCAGGAAAAGCATGCGGAAGTGGTCCTGCTGACGGTCGTCGGTCACATAAACCACTTCGTCGGCCTTGAAATGTTCCACGCGATAGAGCAGGGTCGCCAAGTCGGTGGAAGCGTAGTTGGAGCCGCCGTCTTTTTTGCGGACGATAAACGGCGCCGCATTTTCATTGGTACGGGCGTAGCGCGGATCGGAGTCGTTCCAAACGATGAGCGCGCCCTCGTCTTCCTCGGCGATTTGGCATTCACAGAGTTCTTTGTAAATGCGGTCCACCTTATCGCGGTAGAAAGATTCCCCGAGCGTAACGTCCGGATGTACGCCGAAGAGATCATAAATCTTTTCGCAAGCAGCGTTGGAAACTTTAACGATGCGTTTCCAAAGCTCGAGGTTTTCGGGATCGCCCTGTTGCAATTTAACGAGTTCGAGGCGGGCTTCGTCGAATGCACCAGGATGGGCTTCTTCGTCCTTAACGTAGGCCGTTCCCGCCTTGTAAAGTTCTTCGAGCTCGGCGAGTGCAACGCTATCGTCTTCCGGGAAAACGTAACCCGTTCGTTTAATTTCGAAAATCAAAATGCCGAAATTAGTCCCCCAGTCGCCGATATGGTTGTCGCGCACGAGGTCGGCTCCGCAGAACTGAAGCAAGCGGGCAATGGCCTCACCGATAACGAGGATGCGCAGGTGACCGACGTGCATCTGCTTGGCCGTGTTCGGGGACGGATAATCGATAACGACCTTCTTTCCCGCGTAAAGCGTGCCCGAGGATTTTTTGAGATTTTCGGCATCGCGGTACTGCGCCACCCAAAGTCCGAAAAACTTCGGAGAAAATTTGAAATTGATGAATCCGGGACCGGCGATGCTCATCGAGACCAAGTCGGCATCCAGCTCTCCCGATTTTTCCAGTTCCGCGACGAAGGACTGCGCGAGTTCGCGCGGGTTCTTCTTCATGCGCTTAGCTTCCGCCAAAACGCCGTTCGCCTGAAAATCCCCGAAGCGGGGATCCGAAGCACGCACGTCCGGAGAAAATTCCTCGGAAAAGCCTTCCAGCGTTCCCGCAACTTTTTTTAAAATACCTTCAAGTGATTGAGCCGGGTTGAACCAAATTTCCATAAGGTAAGAGCATGAAGCAATTTTTGCGGGAACGCCAAGAAATTTTAAAGGAACTTACTATAAAGCCAAAAAATCGGCAACCGCTCACCGATTCCTTTGTAAATAGTTCTGTGAATAAAGGGGAAATAGAAGCGTGAACATCTTTATTAACAAAGTTCGAACATTCTTCCGACAGACTTATCCCAAATTAATAGCGCCTTATAATCCGCTTAAATAAAAGATTTCCCGTGGTTATCCACCGAATTCACAGCCCATATTAATTGTAAGAAAATTTATAAATTAAAAACAAAGAAAGGATTATGTGCGTGAATAAGTTCCCGAGAAGAAAACTTGCAAACGCAGACTAAAAGAAACAAGCTTTAAACCCATGAAGTTCAAAATCAATCGCGATCATTTTGCCGCCGGTTTAGGCCAGGTTGTCAGCGTAGTTAACAATCGTCTCAGCCTTCCGGTTCTCGTCAACGTGCTTATTGAAGCGGAAAACGACTCCATCCGCCTGACGACGACGAATCTTGATCTCCGCATTTCCTGCAAAATCAAAGCAGAAGTCATGGATGCGGGTAAAATCACGCTTCCGGCAAAATGGCTCAAGGATATCGTCAGCGGTTTTAAGAGTAGCGATGTCTTCGTCGAGATGCAGGGCGAAAGCCGCGTGAAGATTACTTCGGGGAGCTCTAAGTTCAATCCCATCGGCATTCCCGCGTTGGACTTCCCGCCGGAACCCCCGGTTGGCGACGAATTTGCTTTCGAAATCGAGCAGGGCGATCTCTCCTCGATGATTAAGTCCGTTTCCTATGCGCAATCGACGGACGAAAACCGCTATGTTCTTAACGGCGTTCTCTTCAGCTTCAACGAGGATAAAGTGGCTCTCGTGGCTACGGACGGCCGCCGCTTGGCAACCAGCGAAAAGAAGATGTCCGTTTCAGTCGAAAACCCGACGCAGTTCATCCTTCCCGCAAAGACCATTTCCGAATTGCAGAAACAACTCGGCAGCTCCGGAAAAATCCGGTTCGCACTCAGCGAGCGCCAAGTTGTTTTCGAAATCGACGTCAACGACGGCAACGGCGGCTTGATGGACAAGATTCGCATCGTTTCCAAAATCGTCGAAGGTAACTACCCGCAGTACAAAGGCGTGATTCCGAAAGATTCGGGCAACCGCATCGAAGTCGAACGCGAAGACCTTCTGAGCGCCGTACTCCAGGCTGCGAAGGTGACGACGGACAAAAACAGCTCCGTGGTGCTCAATATCTCCGCCAATCTGATTGAAATCACGGCGAGCTCGACCGAATACGGTGAAGCGAGCGACAAGCTTGCCGTCCGCTATGAAGGACCGGAAGCCCGTATTGCCTTCAATCCGCAGTTTATCACCGATCCGCTCAAAGCACTCACCCAGGATTCCGTGGTCTTCGAATTCAAAGATGACCTGAGCCCGGGCGTGTTCAAGACCAAGGACGAATCCTTCCTCTGCGTGGTCATGCCGCAACGAAAATAATTGTTTTTTAAAGAAGGCGTTCCCGTTAGACTGCGGGAACGCTTTTTATTTTTTAATTATAAAAATTATCTCTAAAAGATTTAGACATGGCTTTTTTTCGCAGAAAATCCTCACGCTTGAATAAGGACGCGGAATTGCTCCTGAGCGCCGCCAAGAAGGTCGAAAATTATCGCGGCGATCTTTTTAGTGATGAAGAAAAAGCCTGTTTACACGCGGATGTGGACGCGCTGAAGTCGGCGGCAACGCAGGAGGCGATTGCCGAAGCTTCGGAAAAATTAAAAGAGACCTTAAAGCGTTTGGGAGGCAGCGTCTTCCCGCAAAAACTGGTTCCGGAATGGGTGGAATTGATTATCGTCGCGGCAATCCTTGCCGGCGGTATTCGTGCCTTTTTCTTCCAACTCTTTAAAATTCCGACCAATTCCATGTTTCCGACTTATAACGGGATGACTTCCGAGCTTTGCTCCGAAGCCGTAAATCCTGCAGAAAAATGGTTTGAACGTATTTTCAGAAGTGCCTCGTTTTATGAAGTGAAGGCACCTGTGAGCGGAGAGGTCTCGATTTGCGTCAGCCGTGTTGCCCGTACGGGGAATGAAGACGTTTTCGAAGCCTACGTCGGAAATGTGCCTGTCAGCATCCGTTGCCCGCGCGATTTTTCCATGGATTCGGTCTTTTTGGATCGATTCTTTCCCGAGCAGGCGAGTGATAAAAGTCTGTCGCAACGGGAACGCTGGATGAATGCAATTTCTGAATGCGGAAAGTCCGGAAAGGCTTTTAAAAATGCCCGTGGAGAAACCTGCCTGAAGACCGGCGTACGGGTTAAGGCGGGAGAAAGCTTCCTGAACTTCAAGATTCTCGGCGGGGACATGGTTATTGTGAACCGCTTCGTGTATCATTTCAAAAAACCGGAAATCGGCGATCCTTTCGTTTTCCGTACGCACAATATTCCCGGTCTGAATAACGCCGAGCTGTATTACATCAAACGCCTTGCCGGGATACCGGGGGATACGCTTCTGGTGGAGGATAATAAACTTTACCGAAACGGAAAGATTATTGAAGGCGCTGAAGCTTTCGATAAAAACAATAATCGCGTATCCGATGAAGCGTACTACGGTTATTTGCCGCGTTCCGGCGGAAGAGGCGTGCATGCAAAACCGCTCAATAAGCCGTTTACGGTTCCTGCTGATTTCTATTACGCCCTCGGAGACAACTCCGGTAACAGCTTCGACTCCCGCGGTTGGGGCTGTGTTCCCGCTGAGGATGCCGTCGGTCGAGCCTCTTTTATTCTCTACCCGTTTTCCCGTCGTTGGGGTATCGCCAAATAGGAAGACTACTCACATGAACAAGAAAATTAAAGAACTCATTTCGCAACAGCGTGTACTCGAAAGAATCTCGGAACTCGGAAAACAGATTTCGGACGATTATGCCGGTAAATCGCTTACGATGCTAATTCTTGCTAATGGCGGAATCTTTTTTGCCGTCGATTTGATCCGTTCGGTTAAGAATGTTGCCGTCCACATGGAGTGCATCCGCATCTCATCCTACAAGAAGTCCTGTGTTTCCTCCGGAAATCCCGAAATTTTCGGAACGCTCTCCGCAGAAGATTTTAAGGATAATCATATTCTGATTGTCGATGATATCGTTGATACCGGAAATACCCTAAAGAGAATCTGTGAGCAGATTGAAAATTTCGGGGCTTCCTCCGTAAAAGTATGCGCATTGCTGGATAAACCCTCCCGAAGAACCGTTGACATTGTTCCGGATTACTGCGGATTCGAAGTTGAAGACAAATTTATCGTCGGTTACGGTCTCGATTATGCCGAAAAATACCGCGAATTGCCTTTCATCGGTTACATCGAATAAATAAAATATAAATTACTTAAATGGAAACTATTGAACGTGTTGCTGAAATTGAGCGTAATACTGCGGAAACGCAGATTCGTTTGAGTGTTAATCTTGACGGTTCCGGAAAATCGAGGATTTCGACCGGAATTCCGTTTTTTGATCACATGCTCACACTCTTTTCGCGACACGGCCTCTTCGATTTGAATATTGAGGCAAAAGGCGATATTGAGGTGGATTACCACCATACGGTTGAAGATGTCGGAATTGCTCTCGGGACGGCTTTCAAGGAGGCGCTCGGAAAAAAGGTCGGTATCCGTCGTTACGGATTTTTTATTCTTCCGATGGATGAATCTCTGGCGCGTGTAGCGCTTGATCTCAGCGGACGCGTTTATTTTCGCTACGACGTGGTTGCTAACAACCCGATGATTCGCGATTTTAATGTTTGCCTTGTTCGCGAGTTCTTCCTGGCTTTTGCCAATACCTTGGGAGCGAACCTTCATATTTGCCTGGAATACGGCGAAGAGCCGCACCACATCGCCGAAGCTATTTTCAAATGCGTTTCTCGCGCTCTGCGCTCCGCTTGTGAGGCGGATGAGCGTTCTGCAGGGATGATTCCGAGTACCAAAGGTGTTATTTAACCCGTTTTTTGGATTTCCATGGCTGATAAAAAAGTTGCCTTAATTGATTACGGAATGGGAAACTTGAGGAGCGTCCGCCGTGCTTTGGAAGCGGCGGGGGCGACCGTGCAGATTGTCGATTCTCCGGAAGCGGTCGGTGATGCTTCGGCGCTCGTTTTTCCGGGTCAGGGGGCGATTGTGGATGCTATGGCTCAGCTTAAGAAAACGGGCTTTGATTCTTTTATCAAAGACTGGATTGCTGCAGATAAACCGTTTATGGGAATTTGTCTCGGACTGCAGCTCTTGTTCGAGCATTCCGAGGAAGGGGATGCGGACGGACTCGGTATTTTCCGCGGTAAAGTGAAACGTTTTCCGGAAAGCCCGGATTTGAAAATCCCGCATATGGGTTGGAATACAGTTTCCGTTAATGTAAATAATTCGGGGCTACTTGCGAAGGATCTGAATTCGGAAGGAGAGTCTTTCTATTTTGTCCACAGCTATTATGTCGATACTCCGGAAAACGAAATTGTTTGGTCGATTTCGGATTACGGTTTGAAATTCGTTAGCGGGATTCGTCGCGGAAAGGTCTTTGCCGTTCAATTTCACCCGGAGAAGAGCCAGTCCAAAGGTATTGCGCTTTACCGCAACTTCCTGGAGTCCTTTTAAGCGCAGTTTTATCTGCAAACTCCGTGAGAGTTTCTCGCAGAGTCATTGAGACACTGTGTATCAGCAGCGTTCTTTTACTTCCGGTGGAGCTTCTTCGGCTCTGCCCTTCCGAGCACAAAAAAAGTCGAAGAGCTTAACGCTCTCCGACTCCGTTTTTCGGCTTTTCGGACTTTGTATTGTTAGCCTCGGCTTTAGCTATCTCCGCCGCTTTTTCTTCGGCTTCCTTTGCTTCGGCAGCCTTGCGGGCCTCCGCTCTTTTCTCAAGTGAAAGATAACCGACTTCCGTACGGATTTCGCCGAATTCGACGATTTCCTTTACGTGGACGCCGTCGAGTGTTTCGTATTCCAAAAGGGCTTCGGCAATCTTTTTGTGTGCGTCGGCATGGTCGGCAATCAGCTTTTCGGCACGGGCATACTGTTCGGAAACGATTGATTGAATTTCCGCATCGATGGCGCGAAGCGTTTCTTCGCTGATGCTCTGAGTGCGTGCGATTTCGCGGCCGAGGAAGAGATTTTGTTGGTTTTCGCCGTAAGCGACGGGACCGAGTTTATCGCTCATGCCCCATTCGCAAACCATGCGGCGGGCCATGCTCGTGGCGTTTTTAATGTCGCTGGAAGCGCCGTTGGAAATTTCGCCGGAGAAAACTTTTTCACCGATACGTCCCGCCATAGCCGTGCAAATCATGTTTTTGAGCTGTGTACGTTCGTAGCCGAGCACGTCTTTTTCCGGCATAAACATGGCCATGCCGAGGGCCCCGCCGCGCGGAACAATCGTCACTTTGTGAAGCGGCATGAGGCCGTCGTCAATCAGTACTTGGACGAGCGCGTGGCCGGCTTCGTGGTAGGCGGTCTTGGAACGGTCTTTCTGATCCATGACGCGATGGCGTTCGCGTCCGTAAGAAATCTTATCGCGGGCTTCACCGATGGAAATCATATCGATTTTTTCCTTGCGGGCGCGTACGGCGATGAGGGCGGCTTCGTTGAGAAGGTTGGCCAAATCGGCTCCCGCGAATCCGGTTGTTGCCTTGGCAACTTCTTCGAGCTTTACGGAATCATCGATTTTAAACTTCTTGGCGTGAACCTTAAGGATTTCCGTTCGGCCCTTGATGTCGGGAAGATCGACGTAAACCTGGCGGTCAAAACGTCCCGGACGCAGGAGTGCTGAGTCAAGGACGTCGGGGCGGTTAGTTGCAGCGATGACGATGATGCTGTCCTGCGGTTCAAAGCCGTCCATTTCGACGAGCAGGGAATTCAGAGTCTGTTCGCGTTCGTCGTTTCCGCCGCCGAGACCGCTTCCGCGCTGGCGTCCGACGGCATCAATTTCGTCAATGAAAACGATACAGGGTGCGTTTTTGCGGGCTTGGTCAAACGTATCGCGGACGCGGGATGCGCCGACGCCGACAAAGAGTTCGACGAAGTCGGATCCGGAAATGGAGAAGAAAGGCACATTGGCTTCGCCGGCGACGGCACGGGCGAGCAGGGTTTTACCGGTGCCGGGAGGCCCGACGAGCAGAACGCCTTTGGGGACGCGGCCGCCGATGGCATTAAATTTCTTGGCATCGCGGAGGAAGTCCACGACTTCGGAGACTTCTTCCTTGGATTCGTCACAGCCGGCAACGTCGGCGAAAGTTACTTTGGATTTTTCTTTGTCCATCAGGCGCGCGCGTGAGCGGACGAAGGCCATTTGGCTTGCCTGATTGCGCTTGATGGTGCGGTAGATGAAAAATCCGATGAGGGCAAAAATGAGTAGTGACGGAACGGCGCTTACGAGGATGGCGGAGAGGACGGTTTCCGACGGCGGTTCCTTGAAGGTCGGAACCTTGGCACGAAGCGTGGAAAATTCTTCTTCAGAGAGGCGCCCGGCGGCATTAAAATTTTTGAGCTTTTCACCGACCTTGAGTTCGCCGCTGATCTTGTAATAGCGTTCACCCGCAAGCGAGTCTTCCTTGAGTTCGAGGCTTTGGACTTCGCCCTTGGCGGCGTAATCGACGAGTTCCCGTACGGGGAGCTGCATTGCCGAATTTTTTTCACCTTCCGGCGTGCGCATCAGCAGGAAGATGATGAGGCCGATGATGGCGACCCACATTAAAAAAACGCGAAAATCGACGCGGGAACCGTTTTCCTTTTCTTGATTCTTGTCCTTGTTTTCCATGAAAAATGTATTCGTTTTAAACTAAAGAAGCGCTGCGGTAAGTCAACCGTAGAGCCGCACCCCCGGCCCGAAGAATGCGAAAACGTTCGGCGGGAGGCAGTCCGGGAATCCATGCAATTCCCGTGCCGTCTGCGAAGACCGGGAGTTTTTTTCGGAGATTTTCTGGGATTTTTTTGTCCGTAAAAATGCGGCGGACGGGTTTTTCTCCGGGAGCGCCGAGCGGGCGGAATTTTTCCCCGGGCAAGAGCGTACGTACGACGATTTCCGGATGGCCCGCAAGGAACACGGTTTCCGTCGGCGGAAAGACTCCGGCCCGAATCTGTTTGAGCAGAGTCTCGCTGACCGTAATTTTTTCCTGCTCAAAGACCATCCTTTCCGGAAGCTTTTCGAGCGGAGCAAATTCCAAAATTTTTCCGTCCCATATAATTTTTCGGGTTCCGAGCTGTATCTTCTGCGGGGTTTCCGCGATAACGGATTCGACGAGGGCGTCGATGACGGCTGCCCCGGCATTTGCGATTTTTTCGCGGGAAAGGATTTTTCTCAGGCAGCGTCGCACGACGGCTTTCGGCAAATGCGACAGGCGGCAATCTTCCGGTGATTCCGCCCGAATTTCGGAATCCGATGATCGGTAACGGATCTTTTCCAGGGCCTGTTCGGCAAAAAAGTCCAGAGCGTCGGCGTCTTCCTCCAGGAGCTTTCGCGAGCGTGCGATATTTTCGAAAGGTGCGGCTTTACGTAATTCCGGCAAAACGCGGTTACGAATGCGGTTGCGGAAATAATTATCTTCCGCATTCGTGGCATCTTCGCACCAGGGAATGTTGCATCGGCGCAGGGCATCGAGAAGCGTTGCCTTCGGAATTTCCAGAAGCGGACGAATAAAAATACGGCCGTCGGCCTGTCGGGAAAATTTTCTCGGGGCGGCAAGGCCTTCCGTTCCCGCGCCGCGCGTCAACCGCATGAGCATATTTTCCGCGATATCGTCGCGCTGGTGTCCCTGAATGAGGACAGTGATTTTACGGGAGTCCATTTCCCGCTTAAAAAAGTCCAAACGTAATTTTCGCAGTTCCGCTTCCGAGTGGTTTTCATCGCTTCCTTTCCGGCGCTCGGTAACGTATTCGATTTCAAGTTTGCGGCAAACTTCGCGGACGAATGCGGCGTCTTTTGCGGCGTCGTCCCGTACCGCGTGGTTGTAATGGAGCACGCAGAGGTTTTTACGCGCTTCGGGAAAGCTTGCCCAAGTCAGCAATAATGCGGCGAGCGAATCGGCGCCGCCGGAACAGGCGACTGCAATCGGTCCGGACGCAACGGTGTCCCACGAGCCGTCCAAAAGATCCCGGAGCTTTTTTGCCGCCTCCGGCCAACTAAAATTTACTGAAAGGGAAATTTCCGCCACCTGCGTGCACCGTCTCGCTATTTTTCAAGGCTTCGTGCAAGCCAGCGTGCCGCGTTGAGCGCATTTTCCCGCGGGTGCAAAAGCGCATGCAATTCGGCGCAGTCTTTTTGCATTCCGGCAAGGATTGCGGGATTGTCGAAACACTCGCAGAGACGTGCGGAAAGCTTTTCCGGAGTGGCATCTTTCTGCAGGTATTCCGGATAAACGTCGCGATCGAGCAGAATGTTCGCCATGCCGAGATAGCGGACCTTATCGCCGACGAGCAGGCGCCCGATAGCCCAGGTCAGTGCATTTGCCAGATAGAGAATCGCGCCGGGAATGCCCGCAAGGGAACAGGTGCGCGACATCGTACCCGAGCTCATCAGAACCGCGCTGGCCGCCTGCGCATTGTTTTCGACATCGTCCACCGGAACGAGATCGATGCCTTCCGCAGCCTTCGGATCGGCGTCCATGAGTTCCCGCAAAATGCCGAGAACGGGTTCGCCGGGGTGCAGTACGACCGCTTTTTTATCCGGATGCGTGGCGCGGAAACGCTTCCACGATTCGAGCAAAACCGGAAAAATGCGTGCGACGGGCTTGGGACGGCTCCCCGGAAGCAAAAGCACCGGACCGTTCGCATCGTATTTCACGGGAAGACGGTGATCGGGCGCGGCAAAGGGATCGCCGACAAAGTGGACGTCGAGCTGTGTGTCTTCGTAGCATTTGAGCTCGAAGGGGAAAAGCACGCCGAGCGAATCCAAAACCTTTTCCATTTCAAAACGGCGATGCGCTTTCCAAGCCCAAATCTGCGGCGAGACATAGTGATAGACGGCAATGTCGCCGCCGCCCTTGCGGGAAAGCCCTTCTTTTTTCATTGCCTTGGCGAGGCGCAGATTCATTCCCGGGAAATCGACGAAGCAGACCGCCCGCGGACGATGCGTCCGAATCCACGCGAGCATTTTTTTGAAAAGCGCGGAATAAAAAGAAAGATTTGAAACCACCTCAATCAGCCCGACGGCGGAAAAGGTCGTCATGTCAAAAAGCAACTGGGCTCCGGCGCGGCGCATATCGTTTCCGCCGAACGCGGCAATTTTCAGCCCGGGATTATCCCGAAGCAAATCGCGAATGACCTTGGCGGCGAGTTCGTCCCCCGAGTGCTCCCCGGCGACGAAAAGAATGTCCGGTTGCCCGGAGTCTTCGGGTTGCGGGAAAGTGTCGGGGAGAGCAGGCATTGATTTTTTCATGACAAACGCGTTGTTTTTGCGCTTCGCAGGCGGGAAAAAGAGTTTTGGTCGGGCGTGAGGGATTCGAACCCCCGACCCTCTGCTCCCAAAGCAGATGCGCTAGCCAGACTGCGCTAACGCCCGAATATTACGGGAAAGAATCGTTTTTTATTGCCCTTGGTGTCAACAAAATATTCCATCGCTTAAACTCGCAAAAATAAATTTCACTTCGACAAAAATACTATGGAAGATTCTTCAATTGATTCTGGTTTTGACGCTCCCGCCGATTTGAAAATTCCGATCGGGATCGGGATTTTGGGTATTATTATCGGCGGCCTGGCGCTGATTATCGCGTTTGTCGTCCGCGGCAAGGTGGATCGCTTTACGACGAAGGTGGATTCCGATATCGAGGAAATCCATGCAATTGCCAGCAAGGCGACGGCGGAACAGGGACTCGGCGAAAACTCCAAGGACGCCGAGGCGTTGCGCCAGGAACTCAGCCTGTTGCGCGAAGAAATGGCCCGCAAATTTGAGGCGCTCGAACAAAAGGACAAGTCCCTCGAAGACACCGTGGTGGCAATTGACAAACGCGTGAACGGCCGTCGCCCGGCAGCTCCGGTTCCGGTGGCTTCGGGAGCGTCGGCGGGATCGTCCGCAACAGCTTCCTCAAGCGGGGAATACGTGATTCAGAAAGACGATACTTTTACGAAGATTGCAAAGAAGTTCGGCTGCAAGGTCAGCGAGCTCACGGATTTGAATCCGGATATCGAGCCGGCACGTCTGCGCATCGGACAGAAAATCAAGGTTCCCGCAAACCGCTAATTCGCCATGAAAACGCCGTCTCACTGGGAAGTTTCGGAAGAAGCGCTTTGGGCGGACTGTAAAGTTTTCAAGGTCTTTCGCGAAAGAAATCGCCACCCGCAAGACGGTCGGGAGGGCGATTTCTTTGTTGCCCACGCCCCGGCATGGGTGACTTGCGTTTGCGTGACGGAGGACGGAAACTTTTTGGTCGAGCAACAGTATCGTTACGGTGTGCGCGATTTGTCCTGGGAATTGCCGGGCGGAGTCGTCGAAGCGAACGAAGACCCGATCGATGCCGGCCCGCGGGAAGTGCTCGAAGAAACGGGCTACGCGGGCGATGCGCCGATTTTGCTCGGAAAACTTTCCGCGAATCCGGCGATTTTCAATAATTTCTGCAGCATTATCCTGATTAAAAATTGCCGGAAGGTTGCCGAAACCTCCCTGGACGAAAACGAGGAAATTCTCGTGCGAGAAGTTCCGCCCGCAGAATTGCTCGCGATGGCTCGAGACGGGCGCGTACACCACTCCATTATGGTGGCCGCTATCGGCGAGATCTTCCTGAAGTGTCCGGAACTGTTCGGTAAGTAACAGGCAATCTCAGAACCGCTCCCGGGCGAAATTTTGTTTGAGCTTGCGGGGAGCTTTTAATTTAATAGCAAAACCTTATGTTTAATATTTTACTCTTCAGTGCGGCACTTGTGCTGTTTTTCGTTTGCGTGCTCGTCGTGCTTTTCGTTTTGATGCAACGCCCGAGC
This sequence comes from Candidatus Spyradenecus sp., assembly GCA_045651925.1. Taxonomy (GTDB): domain Bacteria; phylum Verrucomicrobiota; class Verrucomicrobiia; order Opitutales; family UBA953; genus Spyradosoma. The sequence goes on from JAZRTJ010000061.1 coordinate 32,702, forward strand.
GCCAATGCGGGTATGGGTTCCGCACTCGGCGGCGCCACTTCCGAAAGCGTTTTCGGCGGTGAAGCGGCAGGCGTCCTTTCCAAGGCGACCGTGATCTTCATCACCCTGTTTTTCATTCTTTGCGCGGCACTCTACTTCGGCTTTATTGCGAAGGGTGACGGCAACGATGCGGCGGAATCGCTGAAAATGGAAACGAAGTCGGCCGATCCCGTCTCTTTGGTGACCGAAGAAGCACCCGCCGCTCCGGCCCAGGAAAACACCCCTGCAAAATAAATTACCCTTTGAACGATGAGCTGGGAAAATTTTAAGAAAAACTATATCGCGTTTGACGCGCTCAACTTCGCCATCGACCTGAGCCGCGTCGGCTTTCCGTCGGATTACATCGCAAACGCCAAGCCGATGCTCAACAAGGCTTTCGATGCGATGGCGGAACTCGAAAAGGGCGCAATCTCCAATCCGGACGAAAACCGCATGGTCGGCCACTATTGGTTGCGCGCTCCGGAGCTCGCTCCGACTGCGGAACTGAGCAAGGAAATTGCAGAAACGCTCGAAAAGATTGAGGTCTTCGCAAATAAGGTTCACAAGGGCGAAATCGTCGGTAGTGCAGGTGTATTCAAAAATCTTCTCTGCGTCGGCATCGGCGGAAGCGCTCTCGGCCCGCAATTCGTCGCTTCCGCTCTTGGCATGCCGGGACGCGACAAGATGAAAGTCTTTTTCCTCGATAACACGGATGCCGATGGCTTCGATATCGTTTTTGCCGAATTGAAAGGCCAACTCGGCGAAACGCTCTGCATCGTGACCTCGAAGTCCGGAAGCACGCCGGAACCGCGCAACGCAATGATTGAAACCGAAGCTCAATACAAGGCCGCCGGTTTGGACTTTGCAAAGCACGCCGTTGCCGTGACGGGTGTCGGCTCCCAGCTCGACAAGACGGCAATCGTGCAGGGCTTTATCGAACGCTTCCCGATGTGGGACTGGGTCGGCGGACGCACCAGCGAAATGGCTGCGGTCGGCCTTCTCCCGGCAGCCCTTCAAGGTTTGGACATCCGCGGCATGCTCGCAGGCGCCGCGGCGATGGACGCACAGACGCGCTCGCGCGAAGCCCTCGAAAATCCGGCCGCTCTCCTCGCTCTCGCGTGGTACT
>JAZRTJ010000062.1:0-4059 GCA_045651925.1 Candidatus Spyradenecus sp.
TCCCACGCGGGGCGCGTTGCGTTTTCGCGTGTGAACCACCAATGGAAAACCTCACGGGCGAGAGAAAGCCAATGTTTCAACGTTTTCGGCGCAAGTGATTCCCCGCCGCGCGCCACCACCGCGCCCGCAATTGCCTTTTCAAGAATCGGCTCGCTCACCTCGGAAAGCCTGCTTTTGCCGATTATCTTAGAAAGCGCCGTAAGACGGGATTTCATTTGCACGAAATAAGAAACGGAAAGCCCGCCGCGGCTAATCGACGTTGAAGCCGATTTTGCCGTGGCTCGTGTTGCCGCGTTTTTTATAAAACAACTCGCCGTTCAGGGCTGCAAGGATCTTGGCGCCTGTCGGATTGTCATCGTAGCGCAGGCGTTCCCGTACGGCCTTGAAGTCGCCCGGGCAAATGCCGTCAAGCGTTACCAGTTCCCGCTTCAACTCGCTTTCGTCGAATGTCTGTTGCGGGAAGTAGCGTTTGAAGATTTTTACGCGCGCCTCGAGTGTCAGGGGACGGAATTCGACTTTCCACTGGAAGCGTCGCATCGCGGCGGCATCCAGATTCGCCAGCAAGTTCGTCGTGCAGATGAAGACGCCCTTAAAGACTTCCATCTGCGCTAAGATTTCGTTGGTTTCGCTGGACTCCCAGGAGCGCGTTGCGGTCGCCCGATCGATGAAAAGCGTGTCCGCCTCGTCGATCATCAGCACCTTGTCTTCGTGTTCGGCTTCGCGGAAGGCGGCGGCAATATTGCGTTCGGTCATGCCGACGTAGGGGCTTTTGATGTCGCTCATGCGGCGAATCAGGATTTCTTTCTCCAATTCGGCGGCGATGTGCCGTCCCAGCTGCGTTTTTCCCGTTCCGGGGTCTCCGGAAAACAACATTGCCAACGGCAGGGATTTTCCGGCCTTGCGGGAAGCGGCTCCGTAGCGTCGCAGGCTCGCGGAGATTTCTTCGATCGGCGGATTCGTGTTCAACAGGCTTGCATCGAAACATTCGTCCACCGACAAGGTTTTTTCGCTGCTTCGTTTTCCCGTAATCAGAGAATAATGGCTTTGGGCGATGCGCCGCACGTTCTCCAGAAACTCCCCGCCGAAATCCGAAGAAACGGTTTTGGCGTTTTTAACCGACAGAGCAATGCCCGCCGGCGAAAGGCCGTAGCGGCTCACAACGGGGAAAATGTCGCAGCTCAGGCTCTCCGGCAGCTCGCATTCCTTCAGGCAGGACTCCAAAACGATGCGCTTTTGCCGATCGGAGACGCCCGTAAATTCCAGGGTGTAGGCGAAGCGTCGGCGCGTCGATTCGTCGATTCCCGTGATGCTGTTGGAAATCCAAATAACCGGGGCACGGCTTTCGTCCAAAAGGCTGTTTACGGCACCTTTTTCCGTGTTGTTGCCCGGAATCCCGAAAAACGAAACCGTTCCGGTTTCCAGAAAATCATCGGCTTCGTCAATCAACGCAATACCCTTGCTGTTTCTCGCGGCAAACAAGGCGGCATTGATTTTCATCGGCGACAATGCGCTTTTCTTGTCATCCTTGCGGGCGGGGACGAAAATCTTTCTTCCCAACTCGCTCGCGACGGCCTTGGCAAATTCGGTTTTGCCGCTACCGGGTTTGCCGTGCAGCAAGATATGGGCATGGCCGCGCTCCAGCAGGCGCGAAACGATGGTGACATCAGCCGCGTCCACTTCAAACGAGCCCGTCGGAAAAGCTTTCGTAACGGGAAGTACCGCGCTGAATTTCTGCGCCAGATCACTGCCGTCGTACTCGAAAATAAACTCCTCGATTTCGTCCGCCAAATCCGGCAGATGCCGGCGGCCGCCCTCGGTGATCCGCTTTTCTTTCAGGACCTTCATCGCCGATCCGGCTTCACACGGCTCGATGCGCACCGCCGCGGCAATGAGTTTCAAAGTCTCGGCACGCTCATGCCCTTCTGCGACATCGTTGCACAGCGAATCGAAATGCTGCGTCTTGTACCAGCAAGCCAAAAACGCCAAGACGCGGGCCTCCTTCTCGGAAAGGCCAAAAAAGCTCACGATTTTGTCGAGCGGCGACACCTCCGAAACTTGCTCGGAGAAGAAATGCCCTTTCGCCTGCGCGCCTTTTAAGGCCGACTCGCCGATTGTCCGTAATGCCTTTTTCGTGTTGGCCACCCCCGTTTTGCGGCGAAACGCACGGGCAATGTCGTCGCCGTCGCTCACATCCTCAAACGCGTCGTTTCCCTCAAATGCCTTGGCAAACTCCGCATGCGACGCAACAAACTCCGCACTCAGCTCGCGCAAGGTATCGAAATCGACAAACTCCGACAACGCGATGAAATACGAAGTCCTGTCGCCGTAGCCGTCAAAGAGGTTAATCAGCAGGGACGACACGACGTTTCTGACCGAAAACGTCATTCCGAAACCCAACGGCACCGGAGCAATACGCTCCGCATGTAGTCTCGCGTGACACCATCTGCCTGCTTTTCTGTAAGATGAATTGCTCATAACACCCATAATTTTAACGCAAAACGCCGCAGGCAAAAGGGGCGCGATTTGTGGACAAACAGCATCCGAAAACAAGCGAAATTCCCCTCACCGCCGGCGCTTACGCAATATTATTTCAAGCCCGAAAAACCGGCAACATTTAAGTCCGCTTTTAGAAATTCGCTTTTTAGAGATTTGCCTACGGGAAGGGCATGCCCGCTTGTTCCATTGCGCCGCGGGAGCGTCAGAGATATATCTGCATCACGGAGCGGCGCACTTGGCCTTGGGCGAGTCCGCGGGTTCCGGCTCCCGTCTGCACCCGCGGTTATCCCATGTAGCGCGCCTCCGGCGCACAGCCCCAGAGAGGCAATTGCGAATAGCGAATCCCGAATTCCGAATGCTCACCGCTTAGTAAGTTTTATAGACTCGAAGAGTGTTACCGATGTCTGATTCCGCCACCTTCTCTTTAAGCTTTAAGCTCTAAGCTTGATACGGCTCAGGCGTGATTTTCGGGATTTTTCTCCGAGAGTAGGCGTGTACATTCCCTAAAGGGAACAGCCCGCAAGCGGGCTTGGGACGCTTGCGGGCTGTTTCCTGTTTTATCCGGTGTTTTCCGGAGCTTAGTCGAGGAACGGAACGTATTCCGGAACGACGCGTTGGATGGCCTTTTTGATTTCGTTGCGGACCGGGTTTCCGGCGATTTCCTTGAGGAAGTCTTTGAGCTCTTCGAGTTTCTCGTGCGGGAGCGGTTCGCATTTGAAGCGGGCGATACGCGGGTGGCCGGACGGCTCGTAATCTTCGCCGGTGGACTTAAGTTCTTCGAAGAGCTTTTCGCCCGGGCGCAGGCCGGTAATTTTGATTTCGATGTCGATGTCCGGCTGGAGTCCGCTGAGGCGGATCAGGTGGCGTGCGACATCGATAATCTTCACGGGCTCGCCCATATCGAGGACGTAGATGGAGCCGTTTTTGCCGATGGTTCCCGTCTGCAGAACGAGGCCGACGGCTTCGGGAATCGTCATGAAGTAGCGCTTGATGTCGGGCGAAGTGACGGTCAGCGGGCCGCCCTTTTCGATTTGCTTTTTGAAGGTCGGGATTACGCTGCCCGAGGAGCCGAGCACATTACCGAAGCGCACGGCCATGAATCGGGTTTTGTTCCCGGGCTTCTGAGCGAAGGACTGCAACATGATTTCGGCAAGACGCTTGGAGGCCCCCATGGCGTTTGTCGGGTTAATCGCCTTGTCGGTTGAAATCAGCACACAGGCTTCGGCGCAGTGTTTGGAGGCGATTTCAAAAAGCCCGATAGAGCCGAGCGAATTGTTCTTAATCGCTTCGCCGGGCTGGCGCTCCATGAGCGGTACGTGTTTGTGTGCCGCCGCGTGGAAGACGACATCCGGACGATATTTTTCAAAAATTTCATCGATGCGGGCGGTATCGACGATGTCGGCAATCACCGGGACGATGCACTCGTTGAATCCGCGGGCAATCAGGTCCTGTTCGATTTGGAACATGAGGACTTCGCATTGTTCGACGAGTAAAAGGCGGGCCGGCGCGCAGTGGGCGACCTGGCGGCAGATTTCGCTCCCGATCGAACCGCCTGCGCCCGTG
>JAZRTJ010000063.1:0-6179 GCA_045651925.1 Candidatus Spyradenecus sp.
CCTCGGGTGTGGTGGAGCAGCGCGTGGACGAGGGTGTCGTCGCCGGTACCGGCGCCGGGATGCGTGACAATCCCCGCGTCCTTATTGATGACGATGATGTGTTCGTCTTCGAAAAGAATGTCGAGCGGGATTTCGGTCGGCGTGAGCGAGGTCTTCGGCGGCTCGGGGAAAGTGATTTCGAGGGTGTCGTTTTCGGAAAGCGAGGTTTTCCGGGTGACGGCGTGGCCGTTCATGCGCACATTGCCGGCATCCAGAATTTTTTGGATGCGGGAACGGCTCATTTCGGGAAAGGCCGCAGCGAGCACCTTGTCGGCACGCTCGTGGTGAGTTCCGGCGGGAACGGTGAAAATTTCCGGAGATTGGGCGTCGTTTTCCATGATTAATACCACTGCACGTAAAAGCGTTTGCGGAGGGCGTCGAGTTTTTCGTCGCGTGCCCGTTTTTCCGCGGCGGCCCGAAGGTAGTTTTCGATTTGGCCCTGAACTTCGCTGAGCGGTTTTACACCGGCTTCACGGTAGTTGTGGCGCTTGAAAATGATAAACATCTTGCGCCCGCCCGCGTCGTTGAGCTCGAGAACATCCGTTACCTGACCGTTTTCAACGGACTTGAGCTGTTTGACGACGAGCTCGCTGCGGTCGGCGACGGGGGCCCACCCGACATAGCCGCCTTCGTTGCGGAATTCGTCGCGGCTGTGAATTTTGGCGGCAGCGGCGAAATCGTCGGGATTTTCCTGCAGGTTTTTGGCAAGAAGCCGGGCGGCCTTGCCGATGGCGCTGTCGGTCTCGGACGCGCCCGCGTAAATGATGATCTGCGAATACTCGACGCTTTCAGGCGTCTTGTACTGCTCGATATTCTGGTGATACGCGCGGAAGACATCCATCGGCGCAATTTCCGAGGGGATGCTCTGGGCAATCATCCAGTTTTGGTTTTGCTCGATGATGGCATCGCGAAGCTTTTTGCGTTCGGCGGCCGGATTGCTACCGATTTTCCGCAGATGCGCGAGGTAGCGCCCGCGGTCGCCGTCAAATTCCTGCGAAATGCGCGCATTAATCTGAGTTTCGATGTATTCATCGGGAATCATGCCGCCGGACTCCGCAAAATCGCCGACGAGCAGATACATTTCCGTCATGCGGTTAAGGGTGTCCCAAAGCAGTTTTTCCGCCTTTTCGTAATATTCCTTTTGGGATTTGGCTTCGCGCCGGAGAATGAGGTTCCCGCGATGCGTTTCCCGGCGGAGATCTTCGGTAAGAATGAGTTCGCCGTTCACGTTTGCGCGGATTGTGTCGCGCATGGCCTGATTAAATTCAAAGGCATAACGCTCGGCGTCGGTCATCCGGTTAAAGCGCTCCCGCGTCATTTTTTCTTCGACGGGCGCACGAAGCAAATTGTCGTTTTCGCTTTTTTCCGGGTTCGCGCCCTGCGCATCGGCAACGGGATCCGCATAGGCGGAGACGGCAAACATCAGGGACAGCGGAAGAAAACTGCGAAGCGAAAATTTCATTTTTCCTAAAAACTAATGGGAATCACGATGCGGGGAAACACCAAAATGAAAGCGCCTTCGGCGAAGCTTAAAGTTTACGGCTTAAGGCTACCTCTAGAAATTCATTTTTAGAGCATTGTCCTAAGTTTTCTTCTTTCCGCGCATCAGAGTTAGTGCTCCGGAGGTGCACTACATTGGATAACCGCGGGTGCAGGCAATAGCCGAAACCCGCGGACAGGCCTCCGGCCCCATGCGCCGCTAAGTGACTTCGATAGCTCCCCGACCTGTTTGCGGCGCAATGGAACAGGCGGAAAAGAGATTAAAGAGACTCCGGTTTGGGTAATATCCGTCCATATTATTCCATGCGCCGCAGGAAAATCAAAGACGCAACGATGTTCTCAAGCGACGCTTCTTACCTTTGGCAAATCCGCGGGTTTCGGCTATTGCCTGCACCCGCGGTTATCCTATGTATTCCCGTTCCACGGGAATCACCCCAAAGCACGTAATCCCCTATCCGTTATCACTTTTCGCGGTAAGCATTCGGGATTCGCTATTCGGAATTGCCTCGCCACGGGCTTCGGCGGGCGCTAATTTCGTCTGAGAATGTTTTTCCGGAAAAGAAAGTCGCGCGGCGGGGAAGCGGCTCCCGATTGGCGCAAGGTGATTCGTCAGGACGTAAAGATGGGAGATACGTCCGTGGCGGGAGGGCGCCGTCGCTGGGAATATTTTCGCGTATTCTTTGTTTTGTTGTCCGCATTTACGATGTTTATCGTGATCGCACTCGTCGCCGAACGGCTTGCGAACGGCGGCGAAGAGGACGAGCGGCTTTCGTTTGCCCGCATGAAGCTGATGACCAACGGTGCCATCGAAGAAAGCTGGGTACGGGACTTTCTCAATATCCGCGAAGCACGCTCGAACGTCAGCGTCATTTCCCTGCGGAAAAAACTCGAATCCTACCCGCAAATCCGCAAGGCACGCGTCGTGCGCGAAAGCGGCAACGTCCTGCGCATCGAGTTGCAGGAACGCGCGGCAATCGCACGCTTCCGCGCGGAGGACGGACGCATTTTCAATATCGGTGACGACGGCATTCTCTTCCCTGCGGAAACCTATTTTGCCACGATTCAGGACACCCTGCCCTTTGTCCTCGATGTCGAAACCGCCCCCGACAAAAACGGCTTTGAATCGATCGTCAACGCGGACCTGCTCTTGGATTTCCTGAACGTCGTCCGCCGCAATTACCCGAAAGTCCGTTGCAACTGGGAGAGCGTTTCGGCCAAGGACTTGCCGCACAAGCTTTTGCCGATGCACTTCGCACAGCCTTGGGCGGTCTTGCGCGTAAAGCCGGCCTTCCCGCCGGAACTCGGCCTCCCCCGCGTCCGCGAAATCGTTTTCTCTGCGCAAAATTTCCGCAGAGAGCTGGCCTTGCTCGCTTCGGCGGACAGCCTGAAAAAAATCCGGGAACACTACGAACGCTTCCCCGAAGAACGCGAAAAAAGCTGTAAAATCGTTTTTATCACCAATCGGAAAAACACCCGCCGTCCGGTCTTGGAAATGCGTATCATTCCGCTTCAGGAACGCGGCTCCGGACGCATGAGAGACTCGTAAAATGGTTCAGAAAAACATTGTAGCCCTTATCGATATCGGGAGCGCGGAAACGAAAGTGCTCCTCGTACGGCTTGCATCCCAAGCGGAAATCATCGGCGTCCACACCGCCCCGACGGAAGGCCTGAGCAAGGGAGAAATCACCGACATCCGCCGCCTCATGGAACGCGTTCACGCAACCGTCTCCGAAGCGGAAAAAGCCTGCGAACTCTCGGGCTCCGTACACCGCGCCTGCCTCTCCCTCTCCGGCATGTCCCTCGTCGGCCTGCAGGTCAAAGGCACCACCTGCTGCGAATCCGAAAACGAAGTCATCGGAGAAAAAGACATCGAAACCGCACGCGGCAACGCCTACTCCAAGCGCGTACCCAACGGCAAGGTCATCGTCCACCGCATCAAACAATCCTTCACCCTCGACGGCAAATTCGTGGACAACCCGGAAGGCCGCGTCGGACGCGAACTCGCCTACAACATGTGGGTCGTCGCCGCCGACAAAACCTATTTGACCGAGCTGATTCAAATCCCGAACCAATACGGCATGCGCGTCGAGGAAATCTTCGCCGCCTCCCTCGCCTCCGCTGCCGCCGTCGAAACACGCTCCGCAACCACCGACAAAAACCGCCTCGTAATCGACATCGGCGCCGGAACCACCGACTACATCCTCTACCAGGACGGCATGGTGCGCCTGAGCGGCGTCATCCCCGTCGGCGGCCGCCACCTCACCAACGACATTTCCTGCGCCCTCTGCATCTCCGAGGCCGACGCCGAAACCGCCAAGCTCAAGCACGCCCGCGCAACCGTCGAAGACGCCGACGTCGAAGCCACCTTCGGCCTCTCCGAAGAGCCGGTTGGCAGCATGCTCTACGACCTCAGCAACCGCCTTTCCACCTTTAAACTGAACTTCGTGACGCACCTGCGCGTAAAGGAAATTTTCGAACTCATCCGTGAAAAAATCGGCAGAGACACGCCGGTCGGCTTCGTCCGGCTCACGGGCGGAACGGCCCAGCTTCCCGAAATCGAACGCGTCGCCGCCGAAATCTTCGGAGCCGAAACCTCCGTTTCCTTCCCCGAGCGCGCCTTCGCCAAAAAACTCTGCGCCGACCCCAAGTTCAGCACCGTCGTCGGCATGGCCGAACTCCTCCTTCGCCGACGCAACGCCGCCCTGCGCGCCCGCGCGGAACAGTCCTTCTGGGCCCGCCTGAAAAAAACGCTTTTCAACCTTTAATTTGCGATAAAATGCTCGAACCCGTTCAAGAAACTCCCGCCGACGCAACGCCGCCCGAAAACTCGGGCCTGCCGCGCGTGACGCTAATGGGCGTCGGCAAAGGCGGAATCGCCATCGTTTCCAAGATCAGACTCCCCGATGTGCCCCTGCACTACATCGCGGCAGACACCTCCTGCTCCGACCTCGACGCCGTAACGATTCCCGGTTGCACGAAAATTCAGCTCGGCCCCAAGGCCCTCCGCGGATTCGGCGCAGGCCTGCAGGCCAAGTCGGGAGAAAGAGCCGCCAAGGAATCCGAGAAAAAAATCGCAGAAGCCCTCGCCGGAACGGATCTGCTCCTGCTCGTCACGGCACTCGGCCGCGGCACCGGCAGCGGCGCCTCCCCCGTCATCGCCAAAATCGCACAAGACGCCGGCATCCCCGTCGTCTGCTTCGCGACCAACCCCTTCTCCGACGAAGGCAAACACTTCACGGAACAGGCTGCCGCCGCCGCCGAAAAACTCAGCGACCTGAGCAACGCCTTCGTTCTCGTGGACAACGAAGTCGTCGCCCAAGTCACCGACGGCACGCAGGAATTCGACGCCGTATTCAAAACCGGCGTCGATTGGATCGAGCGCGGCATCGTCGTCTGCTGCTCCATGATTTTCTCCGCACAAACCGAAAGCCGCATCGATTTTTCCGTCTTCAAAAGCATCTTCCCCGTCCCGGGAACGCGGACCCTCTTCGCCTTCGGAAGCGCCTCGGGAGCAAACGCCTTCCAAGACGCCCTGACGCATCTCTTCAACTGCCCGTTCCTGCAATCCGCAAGCGCCGCTACCCGCGCCGACACCCTCGCCATCCGAATCTGTGCCGGACACGCCCCGAGCCTGCAGGAAATGGAAGCCGTTTCAAAAGGCGTACGGGAACGCTTCGGCGGAGAAGAACGCACAATTTCAAATTTCGCCGTACTGCCCGACCTCGAAGACACCATCGAAATCTGCGTCCTCGGAGCCGACGACATCCGGGCAACCCGCCGACGCCGGGAACGCACCGTCGCCGCACCTCAAAAAGGCCAATCCGTACTAACGCCCCAATTCTCGCAAACGGACGAGGACGAAGAAGACGAACTCCCGCTCATCGACACCGGCAACAGCCTCTTCGCCTCCGGCAAAAAACAACTCTACGAAGGCATCGACCTCGACACGCCGACCTTCCGCCGCAAACGCATCAAACTCCAGGAAGAACTCGACGCCCGACGCAAGCGCGTTAGCCGAAGCTAACGCGAATGGCCAATCCCGAATCCCGAGTTCCGAATGATTACCGCTCAAGGCTTAAAGAGAGAGCTTAATGATTAGGGCTTAAAGCTTAAAGAGGCGGATAACGGATAAAGAAAAAGATTAAAGGGGAAAGATTAAAGAAAGCTTGGTGCTCGATGCTTGGTGCTTGGCACTTTTTCCGCCGCCGGAGGTGCACGACATCGGATAACCGCGGGTGCAGACGCAATCAGGACCCGCGGATAATCCATGAAAAACAAGCGCCGCAAAGTGACGGGGCAGACCCGTTTACGTGCCTGCGGCGCAATGGAACAAGCGGGCAGGCCCTTCCCGTGGGCAAATCTCTAAAAAGCGATTTCCAGAGGTTATCTTTTAATCTTTAATCTCTCTATCGGACGCATCAAGCAACACGCTCCTCCACCGCACGCGCCCCCCCCCTAACTTAGGGGAGGAGCTTTTTAAATGAAAGATTAGAGATTATAGCGGCGGAAATTCACAGATAGGTAACACTTTAGAGTCAGACATAGGTAACACTTTTTGGGGTTTTGTGTTAAAAGCTACGGTGCGATGCCGTGGGAAAACAAAAGTGTTATCGATATGAAAAAAGAAATAATGGCTGCAT
>JAZRTJ010000064.1:0-5322 GCA_045651925.1 Candidatus Spyradenecus sp.
GTTAAAGAAAAGCTCCTCCCCTAAGTTAGGGGAGGGGGACCGCGTGCGGTGGAGGAGTGTGTTGTTTGATTCGTCCGATAAGAGAGATTAAAGGGGAAAGATTAAAGAACCTATCCGTTATCAGTTATCCACTATCCCTTCCTCTTTAATCTCTCTTAGTCATTGCCACCGCTCCGTCCCATGCATAAAAAGCTACACAATGGATGAAATAAGTGCGCTCACCGGAAATGCCTCCGACGAAGCAAAGTCTTCGACGAAGTTTTTCCGCGCGCCCCTGCTCTGGATTCTTTTTCCGCAATGCGCTGCGTACATACTTTGCGAATGCGGATTTTCCCTTTCGCCGAAGGCCTCGCTAATCGCGGCGGGAATCGCCCTGTTTACCGCCCTAATCGCCGTCCTCGCCGCACGGATTCCCGCCGGCGAAAAACACGCAAGCCTCCGGAATGATTTGTGGACACTTGCGCTGCCGATTGCCGTCTTCTTTTTGGCGGGAGCCTGGTGGAGCGCCTGTGCGCCGAAGCCCGTCGATTGGCGCGGCAAGCCGGAGAGCGAAATCATTGTCGAGGCGCGCATCGAAACGCCCTTCCGCTCGTCGGGACAATCCCGGAGCGGTCTCGCCCGCGTCGTCGCCGCATCGGAAGGCGGGGAATCGCTCTGCGGCGGACGCGTCCTCTACCGTTTTCGCAAATCGGAAACGGATACCGAACTGCACGAAGGCATGCGGCTGCGAATGCGCGGCATCGCCCGCGACATCACCGATGATCCTTGGTTCGACGCCGATTTCCGGAACTTCCTGCATTCCCGCCGGGTCAGCGTTTTAATCGGTAACGGAGACCGCATCGAAATTTTAGATTCGGGGCTCGCCGCCGAAATAAGAGGATATTTCGCCCGTCTCAAGGCAGAGCTGATTCGCAGGCTCGTCGATCCGCAAAGCCCGCAGGAACGGGAGCAACGCATCCTCGCAGCCATGCTTTTGGGCGAACGCAAACTCCTCCCGCCGGAACAGGAAAACGATTTCATGCTGACGGGCACCATGCACATTTTCGCCGTCAGCGGCCTGCATGTCTCGCTCTTTGCGGCCCTGCTCTTCGCAGTCTTTTCCCGACTCCGCCCACTCTATTGGGTATTGGCAACGTCGGTCCTGCTCGTCACCGGATTTTACGTCCTGCTGACGGGTGCGGCCCCGTCTGCGGTGCGTGCCTGGACGATGGTCGCCTTCCTGCTTGTCGCACGCCTGCTCGGACGCAGTTCCAACCCGCTCAACGCGCTGGTTCCGGCGGCGTCGATTACGCTTTGGCAAAATCCGTCCCTGCTGAGTTCGCTCGGATTCCAGCTTTCCTACGGTGTCGTCGCCTCGATTTTCCTCTACGGCATTCCGCTCGGCGACGCCCTGAACGCCCGCATCCGTCCGTTCAAATACATACCCGTAAAATCCCGGAGCCGCTTCCGGCGCCTGCTCGCGTCCGGGCTCGAAAAGCTCATCGCGCTTTTCTCCGTCTCGTTCGGCACTTTCCTCGCGGGAGCAGCTTTTATCGCAGGCAGCTTCGGCATCTTCACGCCGCTTGCCGTCTTGGTCAACCTCGTCCTAGTGCCCTGCGTCGGCTTCTTACTCGCCCCGGCAATCGCCGCTGCCGCCTTCTTTTGCCTGCCGGGAACGGATTGGGCGGCCACATGGCTGTGGGATATGTCCTGCAGGCTGATGTTCGCCGTCGAGGTATTCGCGGGCACTGCCGCCGCCGTCCCCGCCGAACTCACCGTCCGGTTTCCGCAGCCGTGGCTCGGCACCCTCGGCGGCGGGCTGACTACGGTCTTTTTTCTCGCCGGCGCATTCATCCCCGCCCTGAGCTCCCGCGCATGGCTGCGATTCGGATTTCCTCCCGTTTCCCTATGCGTATATCTGCTTGCGTTTGCCCGCTGAGAACGCCAGAATTTTGCTACCTTTTAACCACAAACAAAACTCGATAAAATTATGGCAAAAACTCCCATTCGCGTTGCGATTACCGGTGCTGCCGGCCAGATCGCTTATTCGTTGATTTTCCGCATTGCTGCGGGAGAAGTTTTCGGCCCGGATCAGCCGGTTGCCCTGAACCTTCTCGAAATCGAGCCGGCGCTTCCGAAGTGCCACGGCGTCGTCATGGAACTCGAAGACTGCGCGTTCCCGCTCGTTACGGAAATCGTCGCCACCTCCGACCCCGCCGTCGCGTTTAAGGACGCCAACTGGTGCTTGCTCGTCGGCTCCGTTCCGCGCAAGGCCGGTATGGAACGCAAGGACCTCCTCGGCATCAACGGCAAGATCTTCGTCGGCCAGGGAAAAGCCATTGCCGAAAACGCCGCACCGGGCGTGCGCGTCTTTGTCGTCGGCAACCCGTGCAACACGAATGCGCTCATCGCCATGCGCCACGCTGCCGGCGTTCCGGAAGAAAACTTCTTCGCGATGACCCGCCTCGACGAAAACCGCGGTAAGTCCCAGCTCGCCAACAAGGCCGGCGTCCACGTTTCCGCCGTCAAGAACATGACCATTTGGGGTAACCACTCCTCGACGCAGTTCCCGGACTTCTACAACGCCACGATTAACGGCAAGCCGGCAACCGAAGTCATCACCGACACGGAATGGCTCGAAAACACCTTCATCCCGACCGTCCAGAAGCGCGGTGCCGCCATCATCGAAGCACGCGGCGCCTCCTCTGCAGCCTCGGCCGCCAACGCCGCCATCGAAACGGTCCGCAACCTCGTCAACCCGACTCCGGCAGGCGACTGGTTCAGCGTCGGCGTCGTCTCCAAGGGCGAATACGGCACGGTTCCGGGCATCATCACCGGCTTCCCGATCCGCACGAAGGAAGACGGCACCTGGGAAATCGTCGCCGGTCTGAAGATCAACGACTTCGCTCGCGCCAAGATCGACGCCTCGATCAAGGAACTCTGCGAAGAACGCGACACCGCCGCCGAAGCACTCGGTTGCACGCTTTAATAATTCTCAAAACCGTTTCCGCGGACTCATCCCGCGGAGACGGTTTCACGTTTTCACGACTTAAACCCTCAAAGTAAAAATACATGAAAAAAACTAACTATATCCTGGCAATCTCCGCCGTTGCCATGTTGGCATGGACCGGTTGCACGCAAAGCAGCACCTGCCATGAAGCCACGCAAGTCAACCCGCAGTTCCAAACGCAATACACGCGCGGCTGCGACGGCGTCATCCGCACTGCCGTTCCCGCACGTCCGGAAGGCCAAGAACACGCCCTCGCTCTGCGCACCGCTCCCCTGAAGGTCGTTCGCGTTGCGTTCGTCGGCTTGGGTATGCGCGGTCCGGGCGCCGTGGATCGCTTCCTGGCTATGAAGGATGTCGGCCTGAATGTCCAGATCGTTGCCCTCTGCGACCACGAAAAAGTACGCGCAGAAGGTCAGAACAACAAGCTGATCAACAAGGGACTTCCCCCGGCTGCCATTTACAGCGGACCCGACGGCTACAAAGAACTTTGCAAGCGCGACGACATCGACCTGGTTTACATCGCTACCGACTGGAACCACCACGTCCCCGTCGCCCTCTACGCGATGGAAAACGGCAAGCACGCCGCCATCGAAGTACCGTCCGCAATGAGCATGCAGGACTGCTGGGACCTCATCAATACCTCGGAACGCACCCGCAAACACTGCATCCAGCTCGAAAACTGCTGCTACGACTTCTTCGAGCTCAACACGCTCAACATGGCTAAGAAAGGCCTCTTCGGCGAAATCATCCGCGGCGAAGGCGCTTACATCCACGACCTCAGCGGCTTCTGGAATCACTACTGGAAAACGGGCAAGTCCGACAAGCTCGGCTGGCGCTTGGAATACAACAAACTCCACCGCGGCGACGTCTATGCAACGCACGGCATCGGACCGGTCTGCCAAGCGATGGACATCCACCGCGGCGACCGCCTGACCACGCTCGTTGCCATGGACACCAACTCCTTCGTCGGCAAGGCCCTCGTCGAAAAAGCCACGGGTAAAGCCTGCGAAGACTTCCAGAACGGCGACCACACCACGACGCTCCTGCGCACGGCTAAGGGCAAGGTCATCGAAGTTCAGCACAACGTTATGACCCCGCAGCCGTACAGCCGCAAGTACCAGCTCACCGGTACGCTCGGCTTCGCCAACAAGTACCCGACCCAGGGCTACGCCATCGAAGGCAAGAAGGTTAAGGTCGAAGGCGTTCCGAACCACGAAAACCTCAACGCCCACGGCTTCCTCCCGCAGGCGGCTCAAGACGCTCTCGTCAAAGAATATCAGCACCCGCTGATCAAGGAAATCGGCGAAAAGGCCAAAAAGGTCGGCGGACACGGCGGTATGGACTTCATGATGGACTACCGCGTCGTTTACTGCCTCCAGAACGGCTTGCCGATGGACATGGACGTCTATGACATCGCCGAATGGTGCTGCCTCGCCGAACTCGGCGCGATTTCGATGATCAACGGCTCGGCTCCGGTTGAAATTCCGGACTTCACCCGCGGATACTGGAATCACCTCAAGGGCTACAAAATGTACAAGACCGAAAATACCTGGTACTAATCCCGGATTTTCGATCCCGCAGAAAGGCAAAGGGTTTGCGCCCTTTGCCTTTTTTTATTCCTCCGCTAAAGCGACCTGACGAATCTTCCCGAACTTGGCCGGAACCCCGCTGACCGTACAGGTCGCCGACTCATAAAAAAACCAATAGGTCGTTGTCGTCATCTTATACTCCGGCAAAATCAGAAAGTCCGCCCCGTGCTCGCGGCAAGCCTTGGCAATCGCCGAACGCAACGCCAACGCCTGGACCGGAGACAATCCGGAAAACAGCAAACCCACATCCGAATAATAGCCGCCGTTCGTATCCTGCGGATCCGGAATAAAATTGAACCAAGACGTACACGCCCCGTCCGCAGACACCCGCTCGTCCGCATGCGTCGTCTCCACCTCGTAGCGCGCCACCACGCGCATGTCGGCCATCGGCAAATCCACCGCGTAGCGATTGTTCGTGCACGCCGAAAACGCCGCGCCTCCCGCCAAAATAAGCACCCCGTACAATAATATCCTTTTCATTCCCATACCCCATATGAGCGCCCCCGACACGGAGAATTTTTTACGCCGAAAACGAAATGTAAGAGAGATTAAAGATTAAAGGGGAAAGATTAAAGAGAGCTTGGCGAAACCAGGCATAGGTAACACTTTAGAAATTCGTTCTTTAGAGGGAATATTACGAAAAGAGCGTCTCGGGTATAGCGAGGCACTCTTTTTTGTATGAAACTAGCCCCGTTTGGCGGGATGGAAAGACGTCTTAAAGAGAGGGACATTACGTGCTTTGGG
>JAZRTJ010000065.1:0-59431 GCA_045651925.1 Candidatus Spyradenecus sp.
GATCGAAGCACTGTCCCTTTGCGTAAACCTGCGTCGCCGCAGAGATTTTCGTCAGCGCCAAATGGCGGCCGTCGGCGGGCAGAGCGGCGGCATTTTCGGCGGCGACGACAGGACGCGCCCCCGGCTTGAGTTTGCGGGAGAAGAAATCGTTGAAAGAGGCGTAAGCGTCAATCGGCTCGGCGAATTCCGAGGTGTCCATCCCGAACTGTTCGCAAAACGGCGCAACTTTTTCCCGGCTTGCCGGACGGCTCATCCACCAACCGTAAAACTCCGAAAAGGCGGCACGACGGATCAGGGCCCACAGCGCAATCTTGCCCAAGTGCGTCTCATAAACCCAGCGCAGAGGCTTTTCCCCGAAAATCGCTTCGGTTTCGAGCGCTCCGTTCTCACGATTGTAAAATTGCACCGGCTTTGTTTTAGACATGGATAAACAATAATCAATTCCCGCGAATGCGATAAAGCACAAAGCGACAATTCCCGCTAAGGCTCGACGATATTTTTTCAAAAACTGCATGCGCGTCTAATTTACCGCGAAAGACTACTTATAGAAATTTATTTTTAAGCCTTATCCTAAGTTTTCTTCTTCCCGCGCATCAGAGTCTGTGCGCCGGGGAAAAGAGATTAAAGAAGAGCCGGCAGGTGCCTACGACGGAAGTGATAGCGGCTTCGATAGCTCTCCGACCCTCCCGCAGTACAATGAAGCAGGTAACTTGCCCCAAGATGCTATCCGCCCCCTAAAATAAAGAGCAATAAAAACGCCCCACCGAGTTTTCCCGGTGAAGCGTATTCTTGTTAAGCTTAGTTAAAGCTTAGCGACGACGACGGCGCGCACCGACGAGTGCGAGAGCGCCAAGACCGGCGAGCAAACCGAACGTGGAGGGTTCGGGGATGAGAGAAGTTTTAGTAATTGAAATGCTTTTTACCCCGGCATTTCCAACACCCCCATCAAGCACAAAGCCGATTTGATCGAAAGAAAAGTCAGAGTTAATAGAAATGTTTCCGGATTCCCATTTTATCTCCTCCCCTTGCGACACCGAAACCGTGAGGATTCCATTCGTAATGACCAAAGAATAGTCGAGCGACTGAAAGGCCCAGTCACCCGAAACACTCTTAGTAATTGCACTCACGGTGTGAGCCGTGCCATTCTGAAAGCCGAGATTCCCCCACGACGTTTCGCTTTGTTCCGTACGCGGATCCACCCCATAGGCCACAGTTCCTACAGCAACCTCCTTGTTAGAATTATAAGACGTTCCCATTACGATGGAATAGGCCGAAGAGCTCAGATAAAATAGTACTGCCTGTTCGTTCCCATTGCCATATGTCGAAAAATTAATGGCATAAGAGACATCTTCATCGCTAACAATGGAGAAACCCGTTGACAATGTATTTTGTTTCCACGGTTGCGCGATTACCGCACCATTTTCACCATAATTTAAATGAGGAGTATTCCAGCCGTTCCACTGCCCGGAAGCCCAATTAGACGAAGCAGACTCAAAAGAAACGTCTAAAATCGTCTCCGTTTTGGAATCTGCGGCATTAGCAAAAGCGCCTCCTGCGGCGAGGAGTGTAGCAATAGCGATATATTTTTTCATAGGATTCTAAGATTAGATTTTAATTAAAGGACTTCATTTTACCCCCCCCCCTAAAAGTTGTCAACCCCTATTCCGGGACGATTATGGAAGGCATTTTGTGCGATTACAGGGCACTCAAGTCAGGTTCCCAAACCTTACCAACCCTAGAAGCAGAGCCCGGGGAAGAAGCTTATCCCGCGAAACCTAAAGGCAGGCACTAGAAATTCGTTTTTAGGGTGCAGCTCCAAGTTTTCTTCTTCCCGCGCATCAGAGTCTGTGCGCCGGAGGTGCACAACGTAGGATAACTGCGGGTGCAGGCATTAGCCGAAACCCGCGGACAGGCCTCTGCTCCCGCCCGCCGCGATACCTTGCCTCCGCCCCGGCAAACTTTCTTCTTTAAGCTTTAATCCTTAATCTTTAAGCTTTCCTCTTATTTTTCATGAAAACCTTTGCAGAGCTCGGCCTTCCCGAAAACATTTTAACCACGCTTGAAAAAATCGGCTTTGTCCAACCGACGCCGATTCAGGAGCGCGCGATTCCGACCGCGCTTGAAGGGCGCGACATCATCGGCGCCGCCCAAACGGGAACGGGCAAAACCGCCGCCTACGCGCTGCCGACGCTTGCACGCCTCGGCGAAGCACAGGCCCATCCGCGTTGCCTCGTCCTCGTACCCACGCGTGAACTCGCCATGCAGGTGGACGAAGCTTTCCGCCGTTTTGCGGACAACGCAGACAAGCGCATCGCCCTGCTCTACGGCGGCGTCCGCTACGACCAACAGCTCCGCGCGCTCCGAGAAGGCGCCGAAATCGTCGTCGCCACGCCGGGCCGTCTCATCGATCTTTGGCAACAGCGCTATGTCGATCTTTCCAAGATTGAAGTGCTAATCCTCGACGAAGTGGACCGCATGCTCGACATGGGCTTCATCGAAGACGTTTCCCGCATCATCCGCCTCTGCCCGAAAGAACGCCAAACGCTGCTTTTCTCGGCGACCGTCAACAAAACCATTCGCGACATCGCGGACTGGGCCCTGCGCGAACCGGTCGAAATCGACGTCCGCACGGGAACGTTGACCGCCGACACGATCTCGCACGCCCTTTATCCGGTCGCCGGCTACCAAAAATACGACTTGTTGCTCGCCCTGCTTGAGCGCACGCATTACCAGAGCGTCATCGTCTTCACGCGGACCAAGCGCGACGCCGACCGCATCACCGAATGGCTCGAAGCCCACCAAATCGCCGTCGCCACCATGCACGCCGACCGCACGCAACGGGAACGCACGGCCGCGCTTCAAGGCTTCCGCGAAGGCAAATTCAACGTCCTGGTCGCGACCGACATCGCCTCCCGCGGACTCGACATTTCCGGCGTCTCGCACGTCATCAACTACAACGTCCCCGAACACCCGGAAGATTACGTCCACCGCATCGGACGCACGGGCCGCGCCGGCGACGAAGGCGAAGCGTTCACGCTGTTTTCTCCGGACGAATTGCTCCAGCTTCAGGCCATCGAAAAGCTCCTGAATAAGACGATTGAGCGCAAAAAGCTCGACGGATTCCTCTACCGCCAGGAACCGCTCATGCTCCTGCCGTCGGCGGCCGCAAAACCGAAGAAACGCCGCAATCGCTAACGCGCTATGAACGCCGAAATCGTCAAAGTCGAACTCGGGGAACGCAGTTATCCGATTTTCATCGGCAAGCATCTCGCGGACGCACTTTTAGACTTTCTTCAAAAATATGTCGATGCCGGCCGCCCGATTGCCGTCATCACCTGCCCGGCACTTCCGAAAAAGCATCCGGAGCTGTTTGAAAAGCTCAATGCCGTCGCCCGCGTCTCCGTCACGCTAAGCGTTGACGGCGAAACGGCAAAAACGCCGCAAGAGCTCGTGAACATTTGGGAGTCGCTCGCACGGGCACGCGTGGACCGCTCCGGTGTCATCGTCGCCGTCGGCGGCGGTGTCGTCGGTGACTTGGCGGGCTTTGCGGCAGCCTCTTTCCTGCGCGGTATCGACTTTGTTCAGGTGCCAACCACGCTACTTTCAATGGTGGACAGCTCTGTCGGCGGAAAAACCGGTCTGAATCTTTCCTCGGGGAAAAATCTCGTCGGCGCGTTTTACCAACCGCAGGCGGTTTTCGCGGATATGCACCTGCTTTCGACTTTGCCTCCCCGGGAGTTTGCCGCGGGCATGGCGGAAGTCATCAAGTACGGGCTGCTCGGTGACGCGGCTCTTTTTACCGCCTTGGAACAGGCAGGCAAGCTCGATTGGGACTCGCCGGAGCTTCCGGGCATCGTCCGCCGCTGCTGCGAAATCAAGGCGCAGGTCGTTGCGTCGGACGAACGCGAAACGGCCAAGGAAAACGGCCGTGCGCTTTTGAATCTCGGCCACACCTTCGGTCACGCCGTCGAAAAGGTGGCCGGCTACGGCGAATACCTCCACGGCGAAGCGGTTGCCGTCGGTATGGTCGCGGCCGCCATGCTTTCGGAAAAGCTCGGCTACGCGGAAGCGGGGACGCTAGTCCCGCCCTGCACGGCCCTTTTGGAAACAAACGCCCTGCCCGTCCGCCTGCGTAAGCCGTTATCGATTGATTCGCTGATGCGCGCCATGGCCTCGGACAAAAAAGTGCGCGCCGGCCGGCTACGTTTCGTCCTGATGCGCGCCGTCGGCGACTCCTTTACCTGCGGCGATGTCTCCGCGGAAAGCGCACAGAGCGTTTGGGAATCCCTGAACGGCTAAAATTTACTTTGCCGAGAGTCGCTCCGGCGCCGCTCTTGGCATTTTTTATGCAAGCAATTTTCACTTATTATGACACAGAAGCACGAAAAAGACTCTAAGACCTCAGACCCGAAGAAAGTCCGTTTCCCGACACCGCCTTGGAAGAAAAAAGCCGGTGTGCAAGCGGAAGCGCCCGTCGAGGAAAAGGTTGCCGCGGAAGCTGCTCCGGCGCAGGAAACGCCCGCAGAAAAGCCGGCGGAAGCTGAAGCGGTCGAGCCGGAAGTCGTTGCCGAAGCCGCTCCCGCCGAGGCGAAAGATGCGGAAGCGCCGAAAAGCGAAGCCGCCCCCGAAGCCAAGAAAGAAGATTCCCATTTTTCCAACCTTGCCGACGCATTTTTGAAGCTTCAGGCTACGCTGAAAAAAACGCAGGACGAGCTCGAAACCACAAAGGCGGAACTCGCCAAAGCCACCGACGGCTACACGCGCGCCGTCGCGGACTTCGATAATTACCGCCGCCGCACCAACGAAGAACGCCCGAAAAACATGCTTTACGCCAAGGGCGACATCGCGAAAGACGTTTTCCCTGTTTTGGACAATTTCAAACTCGGGCTCGACGCCGCCGAAAAGCAGCACCCGGAAGCCAAGGCCATTCTCGAAGGCTTCGCGATGATTGCAACCCAGCTGCGCAACGCCCTCGCGCAGCACGGCATCGTCGAAATCAATCCGCTCGGCGAACCCTTCAACCCGCAGGAACACGAATCGCTCTCGATGATGCCCTCGGCGGAAGTCCCCGCAGACCGCGTGCTCTTCGTTCAACGCACGGGCTACAAAATCGGCGAACGCCTCCTGCGTCCGGCAAGCGTCGTTATCTCGGCGGGTGCGCAGTAGAGGGAACTAACGATTAAAGCTTAAGGCGTTGCAAAAACGCTTTAAGCATGAAACACCTTTCAGAAACATGGCTGACGATTATTACAAGCTGCTCGGCGTCGAAAAAACCGCAAGCGCCGAAGCAATCAAGAAAGCTTATCGCAAGCAGGCGATGAAGTACCACCCCGACCGCAATCAGGGGAACAAAGAAGCCGAGGAAATGTTCAAAAAAGTTTCCAACGCCTACGAAGTGCTTTCCGACCCGCAGAAACGCGCAACCTACGACCAATACGGCGCTGCCGCCTTCGAAAACGGAGGCATGGGCGGTATGGGAGGCATGGGCGGATTCCGCGACCCGAGCGACCTCTTCCGCGAATTCTTCGGCGGCGGAGGCGGCGGCGGCATCTTCGACAGCTTTTTCGGCGGCGGAGGCCACGCGGAAGAAGACACCCGCGGTAACGATTTGCGCTTCGACATCGAAATCTCCCTCGAAGAAGCCGCCTCGGGAACGGAAAAAACGATTAAGTACAAACGCCACACGCAATGCTCCGCCTGCCACGGTAGCGGCGCCGAACCCGGTAGCTCGCGCAAGACCTGTCCGACCTGTAAGGGCCGCGGCCAAGTCGTCCGCCGCGCCGGATTCTTCCAGATGCAACAGCCCTGCCCGACCTGCCAAGGCTCGGGGAAAGTTATTGAAAAGCCCTGCAAAAAGTGCAACGGCTCCGGCGTCGAAGTCGAAACGCGCACCATCGTCAAACGCATCCCCGCCGGCGTGGCCACGGGAACGCGCCTGCGCTCGTCCGGCGACGGTGAAGCCGGCACGAACGGCGGCGCTTACGGCGATCTTTACATCATCATCCACGTTCGCGACCACGAACTCTTCGAACGCAACGGCGACGATTTGTACTGCACGATTCCGATCAAGTTCACGCTCGCAACGCTCGGCGGCACGCTTGCCGTCCCGACGCTGACGGGCCGCGCCGAACTGAAGGTGCCCGCGGGAACGCAAAACGGCACCATGTTCCGTCTGCGCGGAATGGGTATGCCGAATCTGCGCGGCGGTGCCAAGGGCGACCAGTACGTCCGCCTCGAAATCGACGTTCCGAAGTCGCTGAACTCCGAGCAAAAGGAAAAGCTTCAGGCGTTCGCGGAAGCTTGCGGCGACAAAGAAAAGCCGATTTCCGAATCCTGGCTCGAGAAGTTCAAAAACTTCTTCAAGTAAACAAGACACAAAAAATGCTCCCGAAACCGGGAGCATTTTTTGTGCTTCGCCCTTAAGGCTACGCCAAAAGCTTGCGCATAATTTCGTCCACCTTCGCGGGATTGGCTTTGCCGCGGGACGCTTTCATGACTTGGCCCTTGAGGACATTGATGACCTTTTCGTTGCCGCTCTTGAAAGAAGCGACGGCATCGGCATTTTTCGGATCGTTAATCACGCCGGAAATCATGGCTTCGAGTTCGCCGGAGTCGGAGCTTTGGGCCAAGCCCTTTTCCTTGATGATGTCTGCGGCAGTCTTGCCGGAATTCCACATCTCGGCGAAAACCTCCTTCGCCTGCTGCTTGGAAATCGTTCCCGCTTCGACGGCTTCGACGAGTCCGGCAAGAGCTTCCGGCGAAATTTTGCTGTCGGCAATCGTCGCTTCCGTCCCCGTTGCGGCGATTTCGCGCAGGATTTCGTTTACGATGAGATTGGCCGTCTGCTGCGGCGCCTTCGGGAAGGCGGCGACGGATTTTTCAAAGAAGTCGCAGAGCACGCGATCCGGAATGAGCACCGAAGTAATCGTGTACGGCAAGCCGAAGTCTGCCATATAGCGGCGCTGGCGGTCGAAGGGTTTTTCCGGCAGATCGGCCTTGAGGCGCGCAATCCAGGCGTCGTCGATTTTCACCGGCATGAGATCGGGATCCGGGAAGTAGCGGTAGTCGTGCGCGTTTTCCTTGGAGCGCATCGAATACGTGTGCCCGGTTTCGGCGTTCCACCCGCGCGTTTCCTGGACGATGCTTTCGCCGTTCTCGTAAGCGCGAATCTGGCGTTTGATTTCAAAATTGATGCAATTGCGCACGCCCGTAAGCGAATTCACATTTTTCATTTCGGTACGCGTGCGCAGTTCGGACGAACCTTTCGGGCGGACGGACACATTGGCGTCGCAACGGAGCTGGCCTTTTTCCATATCGCAATCGGAAAGCCCGGCGGCGTTCAGGATCATACGCAACGAGCTCAGCAAGGCGACGGCTTCTTCCGCGGAATGCATGTCGGGCTCGGTGACGATTTCGAGGAGTGTCGTCCCCGCACGGTTGTAGTCAACGAGCGAGGTCGTACCGCCGTGCGTAAGTTTTCCGACGTCTTCTTCCAAGTGCGCGTGATTGATGCGGATTTTCTTGTGTTCGCCCATCACGTTGCGGGAAGGGCCGGGTAGCTCGATTTCCACTTCGCCGGGGCCGACAATGGCTTCTTCGGCGAGCTGCGTAATCTGGTAATTCTTCGGGCTGTCCGGATAGAAATAATTTTTGCGCGACCAGCGGGAAATTTCCGGCATCTTGGCATCGATCATCAGACCGAATTTCATCGATTTTTCCACGGATTCGCGGTTGAGCACCGGAAGCGCGCCCGGAAGCGCAAGCACGGTCGGGTCAATCAACTGATTCGGCGGTTCGCCGAAGCCGGCGGGCGCCCCCGCGAAAACCTTGCTCTTGGCCTTGAGCTGAACGTGAATTTCCAAACCGATAACTGCTTCGTATTCCATGGACAAAAAAATAATTGCCGTCAACGATAGGCGTTTCCACGCTTTCCCGCAAACGCTTTGTTTACAAAATCCCCGACGAAACGAGCGAAAACAACGAGCCCCGAAGCGCGGCAACGATTCGGGACTCGGAAGGCTCGGCAGACGGTGCCGTTTACTTCAAAAAGAAATGCAAAAGCTTTTCGTAGAGCTTGCTTTTGTACGGCTGATAGCGCATCGGCAAATCAAGCCAGGTCTTTTTATCCACGACGGATTTGTAATGCGTGAACGCGTCAAATCCGTCTTTCCCGTGGTAAGAGCCCATGCCGCTTTCTCCGACGCCGCCGAAGCCCATTTCGCTGGTGGCAAGGTGGATAACCACGTCGTTAATGCAACCGCCGCCGTAGCTCAGCTCCGTCAGCACGCGGTCGATGTGCTTCCGGTCACTCGAGAAAAGGTAAAGCGCCAAGGGCTTGTCCTTGCCCTTCAGCTCATCGACGACCGTATCGAAACAATCGAAAGTCAGAATCGGCATAATCGGACCGAAAATTTCCTCGCCCATGACGGCATCGGCTTCCGTGACGTTGTCCATCACCGTCGGAGCAATGCGGCAGGTTGCGGCATCGGCATTCCCGCCGACGACAACTTTTTTCGGATCAATCAGACCGAGAAGACGATCGAAATGCTTCCGGTTGATAATCTTGCCGTAATCCTTGTTCGCAAGCGGGTTCTCGCCGTATTGGGCTTTAACCTGCCTGATGACTTCGGCGACGAAAGCCTCCTTCACGGAGCGTTCGCAAAGAATGTAGTCGGGCGCCACGCAGGTCTGGCCGCAGTTAAGGTATTTCCCGAATACGATGCGCTTGGCGGCGAGCTTGATGTCAGCCGAAGCATCGACGATACAGGGGCTTTTCCCGCCCAATTCCAAAACCGCCGGAGTCAGATGCTCGGCCGTATGGCGCAGCACTTCCTTGCCGACCGCCCCGCTTCCGGTGAAGAAAACGAAATCGAACTTCTGCTCGAGCAACGCCGTGTTTTCGGCACGCCCGCCGGTGACGACAGCCACGTATTCGGGCGCAAAGCTCTCGCCGATGAACTTTTGAATGAGCTTCCCGGTCGCTCCGGAGTAGGCGCTGGGCTTTACGATAGCCGTATTGCCCGCGGCAATGGCATCCACGAGCGGGCCCATCGTCAACAGGAACGGATAGTTCCACGGGCTCATAATCAGCGTATTGCCGTACGGAACGGGTTGCTTAAAGCTACGGGACGCAAATTGCGCGAGCGGCGTACGGACCCTCTTCCTTTTAGCAAAGCGCTTAACGTGGCTGAGCATATACGAAATCTCGTGCAACACTAAGCCGATTTCGCACATGAAGCCCTCGTAGTGGCTCTTTCCGAGATCGGCCGTTAACGCATCGCTGATTTCGGTTTCGTATTTCTTGACGACGGCGTAGAGCTTTTTGAGCTGTTCGATGCGGAATTTCACCGGAACGGTGACGCCGCTTCTGAAATAGGCTCTCTGTTTTTCAAGTAAACTGCGGATTTCTTCGTTGGTCATTTTAGTTACTCCAATCTGCACACTGCGTATAAAATTCGGCGAGTTCGTCCTGCGTCATCAGCTTGGGAACGGGATAAAGCGGGTTGGCTTCCTTGGCGGCATGCGCGGCCATGACGGGAATGTCCTCCCGCCTGATACCGGCGAGCTTGTCAGGGATGCCAATGCTTTTATTCAGCGCCTTAACCGCTTCGATAAATTTTTCGGCTCCGGCCTTGTCGCTCTCGTTTTCTCCGCACACGCCGGCAACAACGCCGAGACGGTGCAGTTTCGGATAAACCGATTCGCCGTAAGCTTCCAGCACATACGGCATAATGACGGCGTTAGCGAGCCCGTGAGGCGTACCGTACTGCCCGCCCAAAGCGTGGGCGACCGCGTGGATGTAGCCGACATAAGATTTGGAAAAGGCAACGCCCGCCTTGTAGGCCGCGTGAAGCATATTCTCACGCGCCCGGTGATTCTTGCCGTCGCGGCAGGCGAGTTCAATGTTGTCAAACACCAACTTGACGGCTTCCAAGGCGAGTCGGCGGGTTTCTCTTGTTGTAGAACGCCCGATGTAAGCTTCGACGGCGTGCGTGAGAGCGTCCATGCCGGTCGTGGCCGTCAGATGCGGTGGCAAAGAATAAGTCAGCGATGCATCTAAAACGGCATAATGCGGGATGAGCGGAAAGCTCATGAGCGCGTATTTGTGCTGCTTTTCGCTGTCGGTAATAATCGCAGCAAGCGTCACTTCGCTTCCCGTCCCCGCCGTTGTCGGAACGGCAATCAGGGTCGGCAAGCTGCGCAGGATACGCAAAACACCCTTCATCTGCCCGATGGTTTTCTTCGGATAAGCCACCCGTGCACCGACGGCCTTGGCGCAGTCCATCGAAGAGCCGCCGCCGACGGCAATCAGGCAATCGCAAGTATGCTTGCAATACAACTCGAATGCGGCTTCCACGTTCCTGACCGTGGGATTCGGCTGCGTGTCGGAATAGACGGTGAATCTGACGCCGCTTTCGCTCAGCACCTTTTCCAGCGGAGCCACCAGGCCGTTGTTCACGATCCCCTTGTCGGTAACGACGAGCACGGAGCGGACGTTTTCTTTCGCAAATACGCTTTTAAGTGCGGAGCAGGAATTTACGATTTCCGGTTCACGATACGGCAAAACGGGCAAAGCCAAGCGGAACGCCGTTTGAAAAACGCGACAAAAAATTTTGTATGCAATATTCATGGTTTATTCCCTGCAGATGTCAGTGCCTGAAAGCATTAGAGATATTGGAGACTATGCCAAGAATCCCGCTCCGATGCAATGGGCTTATTCAGAGTCGCACGAATTTCGAATCGCTATAGTGGCCCGCCTGTTAGTGCCGCGCCGGAAGAAGTGTTCGAAAATAATTAAACCCAAGGCCTAAGGGCGCAGAAAGGAGATTGTCATCTCCTTTTGTAGCCCTTAGGCCAAGTAAAAAGTCAAACCAACAATAAAAAAACGCCCCACTAGGTTTCCCTAATGAGGCGTATTTTGTTAAGCTTAACTAAAGCTTAGCGACGGCGGCGTGCCCCGACAAGCGCCAAAGCGCCGAGACCGGCGAGCAAACCGAATGCCGACGGTTCGGGAACGGCTGTAATTTTGAAGTTGGATACAGAAACTGCTCCTAGGGCCCCATCCAACGCAAATCCCGCATAGTCCAAAATCCCCGTCCCTGTAAAGCTATAAGATTTCTCAACGGAAACCGCCACCCCGTCTTTTAAAGCACTGACATTGATAAGGTCTTCACCAGTAGATGAAGTTTGCAATGTCACAGAAATAGAGTAATCCCCTGCAGTCCAAAAGTTGCTCTGCAACGTCGACGCCGTGGGGAACTTCGTAATATTGACAGATGGGCTCTGGAACGTGTAAAACGTACTGGTTTCAGTAAGCGCATTCTTATCTACAATTCCCACGGCAAATTCCTTGTTCGAGTTGTACGACCCGCCCAACGCCAATGTAAAATCACTATTAGCAAGCTCCAAGATGGCAACTAAATCTGCATCATTTGTTGTTACATCGTACGAAATACGATAGAGGGCATCTGCATCCAAGTTAATCCCTGTTTCCAATACGGAGTAAAGAGACACACGAGTCCAGTTCCCGCTAAGTCGTCCTTCTTCAGACCAACTCCCAGCGTCTTTGCCTCCTCTATTTACAATCGTCCAACCGTCTCCGGCTGTCATTGGACTATCAATCAGAACGACATCTGCGTTAGCGTAGGCGGTTCCTGCGGCGAGGAGCGTAGCAATAGCGATATATTTTTTCATAGTATTCTAAGGGTATATTTTAATTCGAGGAATCCGATTTTACCCCCCTCAAAAGTTGTCAACGCCTTTCATGAAAAAATTTTAGGGCTGTTTTGTGCGATTGCCCCCCCCTCAAATCAGGATTCTAAGCCTTATTATTAGCCCAATCCCGGAAGTAATCCCAAGGGAGAAGATTTTACCGCCACATCCCTAAAGGCGTAGAAATTCATTTTAGAGGAGCCTCCGCAACCCGCTCCATTGCGCCGCAGGCACGTAAACGAAGCTCCCCTGCCACTTTGCGGCGCTTGTTTTTCATGGGCCATCCGCGGGTTCCGACGATGTCTGCACCCACGGTTATCCAATGTAGTGCACCTCCGGCACACGGGCTCAAAGAGACAATCACAAACGGAGAAGCTTCACAGAAAAGTTTAGACGCTTAACAACTTAAGAATTGGATCGGCATAGTCGAGAGAGACCTCGAAGAGGCTGTTGCAAAAGCAAAACACAAGCTTCCCGCAAGCGGGGAATACATGGGATAACCGCGGGTGCAGACATAATCGAAACCCGCGGACAAGCCACCGGCCCCATGCGCCGCTAAACGACTTCGATGTCTCTCCGACCTGCCCGCGGCGCAATGGAACAGACAGAAAAGAGATTAAAGAAGCTCATGTTGGGGCGAAACCAGACATAAAGGGCCTGCGGCGGAAGTGATAGCGGACAACAGATAGGGCTCTTTGTAAAAGATTAAAGCAAGCGAAACCGCCCGAAAACCCGCATAATTAAGCGGAAAACACGCCTACTGATTAGCCGCTACCTTATTGGCAAAATTTGTCCTTTTGGGCATTATTTGGGGCGATTTCAAAAAGGCATAAAAAAGCCCGCAATCCTTGTATTTATGCGGGTCATAGGCGGCTTTTAAGTGGTAGGGCGCCGGGGATTCGAACCCCGAACCAATTGCTTAAAAGGCAACTGCTCTACCATTGAGCTAGCGCCCCACTTAGATTGGTTCTTAAGTGGCGCGCCCGCGAGGATTCGAACCCCGAACGAGTGATCCGTAGTCACTAGTGATATCCATTTCACCACGGGCGCGTTCAAAAAGTAAGATTAAATAAGGCGTTTTTATTCCATCAACGCAAGCACTTTTTTCATTTTTTTGAAAAAAGATTAAAAAAGGGCCTTCCGTTCAGGAAAGCCCTTTCGTTTTCCGGGGATTAATAGCTCGTTTCGTCGAGTTCGGTTTTCTTTGAGAAAGCCCGGTAAACGAGAACGTGGTAAAGCGCGACGAGCGGAATGCCGAGGCAGGTGATAATCAGCATCGTCAGCAGCGTTTTATCCGAAGCGGAATCGTAAATCGTCAGCGAGCGGTCACTTCCGACGAGGCTCTTTCCGCATTCGCAGAAGTCTTCGATTGCGGGTACAAGGTGCGGGAACATTCCGACGCCGACCGTAAGAATCAGCAGTGCGATTGCCGCCGTTGTCCCGCAGAATGCGAGCTTGAAGGTGCGGCAGCGCAGGAAGATACCGGTTCCGACGAGGGCGAATCCGGCGAGCACGGGCACGATTCCGAGAATCGGGTACTGGTCAAAATTCCGGGCTCCGGGGAGCGGACCGCTAAAAATCACCCACGCCGTCAGCGCGATATAGAAAACAACGACGGTGCCAAAAATCGGGAGCAGCAGCATTTCCGTCCGGAAGCGCATGAGCTCACGGGTCTTCATCCGCAGGAAAAGTGCTCCGTGAAGCGCCAGCAGGCAGACGGTAAAGACTCCGGCGAACAGCGGAATCGGTTCCAGCAGATTGAGCAAACCGAACATCCCGGCATCCACATTGCCGGCGGCGTCCACGGACATCCCCGTAACGAGATTGCCGACGGCGACGCCGAGCAACAGCGCGATGAGGAAACTGCAGAGAGAAAATACACCATCCCAAATGCGGCGCCACGATGCGCCTTCGCATTTACTGCGGACTTCGAGCGAGACGGCACGGAAGATCAAGGCACCCAGCAAAAGCATCAACGCGGAATAAAGCCCGCTGAACACCCCGGCGTAAACGTGCGGGAAGGCAGCAAAGAGCGCGCCGCCGGCCGTAAGCAGCCAGACTTCATTCCCGTCCCAGAGCGGGCCGATGGAATTGAGGGCGAGGCGCCGCTCTTCATCGCTTTTGTAAAACGGAAGAATGATGCCGACGCCGAGGTCAAAGCCGTCGAGCACCGCATAAGCGATGAAAAGGACGCCGAGCAAACCGAACCAAACAGTATTAAGATCCATAAGAAACGAGTAAGGGGTTATGACAGGGATGAATTAAAATCACCGGGATACATTACGGGAAGCGCCCTTAGCGGGGTGCCTTCCCGGCTTCGACCTCGGGGAGTCCCGGACCGGCGCTGATTTTCTTGGCCAGCAGGAAAACAAACAGCGCGAACATGACGGCGTAAATAAAGCTGAAGAAAATCAGCGAGAACCAAAGCTGGTCAGCCGTAACATTCGTCGAGAATGCATCCTTCGTGCGTAGCAGGCCTTGAACAATCCAGGGCTGGCGGCCGACTTCCGTCGCGATCCAGCCCATCTGATTGGCGAGTTGCGGCAGGAGCGCGGCGGGGACGCAGGCCCAAAGCCACCAGCGCGCCTCAAAAAGTTTTCCGCGGAACCAGAGCAGAACGCCGAGCGCGGAAAGCACGCACATGACAACGCCGCAATACACCATCCAGTGGAAGCCCTGGAAAGTCAACTGCAGGGGCGGACGGTCTTCTTTCGGCACGTCCTTCAGACCGAGCAACTTCGTCTCCGGCGTCACTTCCAAACCCTTGCCGAGCATAATGCTGACGACGCCGGGGACGGTCAGGCCACGCACGGTTTCCGCTTCTTCATCCACATAGCCGATGACGTGGAAGCCAGCGGGTTTACTCGAGTCGAAGATGCCTTCCATCGCGGCAAACTTCACGGGTTGAGTTTTTTCAACCAGCATCGCGCTCGCATGCCCGGAGGCGAACTGCAGGACAATGGCGACGGCGGATATTGTCAGAGCCGTCTTCAAGCCGAGACGCGCCACGGGGACGAAGCGGTTTTTCAGCAGGTGCCATGCGCTCACGGAAATGACGAGAAACGCGCCCGTCAGCCACGCGGCGACGAGAACGTGCCAAAGCCGGTCAATAGTCGAAGGATTAAACACCATCGACCAGAAATCCGTAATTTCCGCACGCAGGCCGTCTTCGGTTTCCACGAGCTTAAATCCGGCGGGCGTCTGCATCCAGGAATTGGCAACCAAAATCCAAAGCGAGCTCAGATGGGCACCGAGGCAGACCATAATTACGGAAAAATAGTGGAAGCCTTCGGAGACTTTTTTCTTTCCGAAAAGCACAATTCCGAGGAAGCAGGATTCCATGAAGAAGGCGAAAATCGCTTCCGCCGCCAAGGGGCTTCCGAAAACGTCGCCGACAAAGCGGGAGTAGCGCGCCCAATTCGTCCCGAATTCAAATTCGAGAACAATGCCCGTCGCAACGCCGAAGGCAAAAATCAGGGCAAAAATCTTCGTCCAGTAATCGGCGAGCGAGCGCCATTCGGGAGTTTTGAGTTTGTAGGCGAATCCCTGTACGACGACGAGAAACACTCCGAGACCGATGGAGAGGGGCGGGAACAGGAAGTGGAATCCGGCGGTAAAGGCAAACTGAATACGAGCAAGCAATTCGGGGTCCATAAGTGAGCCAAATTCTACGCTTTAATTCCCACTTGGCAACAAGAAATTAGACACCGTATCCAAACAAAAATCACTCCCGCTCCCACGCGCCGTCGCCCGAGCAAAGCCAGTCCTCGAGAGATTTAACAACGAAAATTCAATGTCCCCTTCCCGCAACAAAATCCCGGCTAAAATCGTACGACAACACACTTGACAACATTTAGGGGGGGGTAAAATGAAGTCCTTAAATTTTAAACACGAATACTATGAAAAAATATATCTCTCTCGTAGCCCTCCTCGCCGCAGGTAGCGCTTTTGCTAATGCGGACGTCGTAGCGACCCAAAACGCCGACAAAGGTTGGACTCTTACTGGATCCGGCGCCGACA
This sequence comes from Candidatus Spyradenecus sp., assembly GCA_045651925.1. Lineage (GTDB taxonomy): Bacteria > Verrucomicrobiota > Verrucomicrobiia > Opitutales > UBA953 > Spyradosoma. The sequence goes on from JAZRTJ010000065.1 coordinate 15,733, forward strand.
TCAACACGACGCTTTCCACGATTATCGCAGAATCAACTTACCGTGCAGGTGATGCCTTCAACGTCACGTTCACGATTACATCCCATGATTTCGATGGTTACACTTCCGATTCTGTCGCGAAATTGGCACCTGACTACTATTTGATGTCTCAAGCAGGACAATACTTGGGACTTTCCGCCAAAAATGGTTCGCTGAGCAATGGATCTAGCGACCCCGGTCCCAACAAGGACGGAACGTTCAATGACGGCAATTCCGTTTACTCCATTACGAGCGCACTTGATTCGTTGGTTTATGGCTGGGTCTCCGTTAACTCCAGTAAAGGAAGTGCCAATTATGGTGTTCCGGGGCTCGAGGTTTCACTTGGAACAGACGGAACCGACTCCTATATCACCCTGAATTTCGATGGGGCTAACGAAATTGACACCTCCGTCACGTTGAAGGGAACAGTTCTGAACGCCAACGATTTTGAATTGGGAAGCCACATCACCGGAGCAACGCTCACGACAACCATCCCTGAGCCGTCCGCCTTCGGTTTGCTTGCGGGCTTGGGAGCGTTGGCACTTGTCGGCACGCGCCGTCGCCGCCGCTAAGATTCTTTAGTGATATATTAATTCATGTCCGTTCCCGTGGGATTCCCTGCGGGAACTTTTTTGTGGGATTAAAGTCCGATTATTTCTATTACTGCGGGTACGCTTCTTAGACACGTGATGTTTTTATAATTTCGACGTGCATTAAAGCCCCCCTAAGTCTCTTTAAGCTTTAAGCCCTAAACTTTAAACTTTCTTTAATCTTTCCCCTCTAATCTTTAATCGACCTCAAGCGTGCGGTGTTCCCGCCAACAGCCCGAGCGTGCGGCGGCAACGGCAAGCGCCACGGAAACGGCGGTTTCGACGCGAAGGACGCGGGCGCCCAGATGCACGAACCCCAATCCGCTCGCCCGCAAGATTTTGCGCTCCGTCTCCGTCCAGCCGCGTTCGGAGCCGACGGCCAGCGTAAGCAACGCGCCCGGCGGCAATGCGGGAAATGCAACATCCGCCAACGACGCATTGCGGGCGTAAACGTCCAAAGCAATTCCCGTTCTCGGAGCCAATTCCGCGCAAGCGGTTTCAAGCGAGGGGAAGAGGCGGATTTGCGGCAGGAAAGTCGTACAGGTCTGCTCGGCGGATTTTATTAAAATCGCCCGGATTTCATCGTTCCCGTCGCGCCAGAGCGAGCTCTGCGCATAAGCGGGATCGCCGTTTTGCGAAATAAAAACCGTAATCTCGCGGCAACCGATTTCGCTCGCCGTCGCAAAAACTTTTTTCATGGTTTGCGGGCGCGAAAGCCCGACGAGCAGGCGAATCGGCGGCGAAAAGCTCTCCGGAGCCGTCCCCGTTTCCCAATCGACGGCAAACGCGAGAGAGCCGTCTGCGTCAATCTGCGTAATCGTCGCCAGCCCGCGAGCCGCATTTTCCGCGCCGCACCAAAAGGTTGTCCCGACGCGTGCTTTCAATACGCCGAGCAGATGCTTGGCGGCGGGCGTTCCCGCTTCCAGACGCTGAGACGGTTCCGTTGAATTTAAAAGAATCAGATTCACGGCGATTATTCCTTCGGCGCGTTGCCCTGCAAATTTTCCGGAACGACCGCCCCGCCGGACACAATCATCTTCATCGCCTCCGAGACCGAAATATCCAATTGGATGACGGATTCCGCGGGGACCAAAATCATGTAGCCGCCGGTCGGATTCGGTGTTGTCGGTACAAATACGTGGACGAGTTTTTGTCCCGTGATTCCGCAAAGCTGCGTCGTTTTTTCATGCGTAATAAACGCCACGGTCCAAGCATCGCGGCGCGGGAATTCCACCAAAACCACCTTGCTGAAGGTCTGTTTTTTCCCGACGCTGAAAGTGTCGATAATCTGCTTAATAGAACTGTAAACCGAACGCACCATCGGCACGCGTTGCAGGAGGCGGTCGAGCAAATTGAGAAACCATTTGCCGAAAACGTAGCGCGAAACAAGCCCGACCAAGATGAGCACCCCCGCCACACAAATCGCCGAGACGATCGTCACCCCCGCGCCGAAAAAGGGATCGCCGTGCGGAATTTCAACGCCGCAAACATCCAAAAGCCCTTTCAGAATGCCGCGCGCCGGCGAGGCCATGGCGTTGACGAGCCAAACGATGATGTAGGCGGTCAGCGTCACGGGAAGACACACAAACAGGCCGGTCAGAAAAGCCTTGCGCGCCGACGAAAGCAGCCCGCGTTCTTCGGGAACGTTTTGGGATTTAGCCATAAACAGAGTGTCGCACAGAGAAACGCGTTTCGGCGATAAAATTTTGTCGATAATTCCGCTCCCGCGCGGATAATGGAAACCAGCATGCTCACCGGACCTTTTAATCTTTCCCGCACGCGGGAACTGCTCGACACCCTTTCGCACTCGCCCAAAAAATGGCTGGGGCAAAACTTTCTCGTGGACGGCAACATCGTCAAAAAATCGCTCGAACTCGCGCAAGTCGATGCCGCCGACACGATTGTCGAAGTCGGTCCGGGGCTGGGAACGCTGACCACGACGCTGCTTCAGAGCGGCGCCCGCGTCTTCGCCGTCGAGCGCGATGCCACCCTCGCCGCCCACTTGAGGGAACGCGTCGCGCCGCATTACACGGAAACGTTTTCGCTCAAGGAAGCCGACGCCATGGACTTCCCGCTCGCGGAATTCCCGGAAAAAATGCCCGCCGGAACACCCTTTAAAATTGTCGCCAACCTGCCCTACGCCATCTCCACGCCGTGGATGGATGCCGTTTTGGACGGCGACAACCTCCCGACCGTGCTCGTCCTCATGCTCCAGAAAGAAGCCGCCGACCGCTTCACCGGCACGCCCGGGAACAAAAACTACGGCGCGCTCTCCGTATTTCTGGAAGCAGCATACGAACGCGCCCCCGGCCACAAAGTGTCCGCCAATTGCTTTTTCCCGCCACCGAAAATCGATTCCTATCTGCTCCACCTGCGCCTACGCGACAATCCGAAGAAATTCGCGCCCGAGAGCAAAAAACTCATCCGCGAGCTCTTCATCTACCGCCGCAAACAGGTCGCATCCGTCTTGAAAAAAATCGAGCTCGACGGCATTCCCGCCGGAGCCGTTGACGCGTGGTTGGACATCCTGCCGCAGTTCGGTTGCGCGGGAACGGACCGTCCGGAATGTATTCCCTGCGCCGCCTGGTTGGCGCTCGACGAAAAAATCCGCGCCGCCTAAACACCACCGCTCCCATGCCGCATCTTTTTCAGGCAGAAAAAAGCTGGACCTCGCCGCACGGCCGCGCGCTCCCGCAGGATTTCCGTGAGCGCACCCTGCTCATGGGAATCGTCAATGCCACTCCGGACTCCTTCTCCGACGGCGGGGAATACCTCGCCCCGGAAGCGGCCGCGCGCCATGCCGCCGAGCTCGTCGCCGCCGGAGCGGACATCATCGATCTCGGCGCCGAATCCACACGCCCGGGCTCGGAAAAGATTTCTCCCGAAGAAGAATGGCAGCGGCTTGCTCCCGCCCTGCAAGCCATTCGCGAACGGCTTCCGCAAATTCCCGTCAGCATCGACACCGTCCATGCCGAAATCGCCGAAAAAGCCATCGCCGCCGGAGCGGATATTTTAAATGACGTCTGCGCAATCGGAGCCCGCGCATTGACGACAGGCACGCCCTACCCGCTCGGCCAAGTCGCCGCCGCAAGCGGGGCGCCGCTCATCGCCATGCATAATCGCTTTGAAGCCCCGAATTACGAAAATTTTTGGACGGATTTTATGAGCGATTTACGCGCGGGAATCGAACGCATCCTGAATTGCGGCGTTCCCGAAAGCCAACTTTGGCTCGACCCCGGATTCGGCTTCGGGAAAACGCCTGAACAGAATCTCGAAATCGTCGCCCGCCTGCGCGAAGTCGCCGCACTCGGGTTTCCGGTCTTGCTCGGCACCTCCCGCAAAAGCACGCTCGGAATCGTCCTCGGCGGCAAACCGCCCAAAGAACGCACCGGCGGCGACTCCGCCTGCGCCGCCCTCGGAGCCTTCCACGGCGCCGCCTGCCTGCGCCTCCACGACATCGCCGCCCACAAAGACGTCGTCACCGTCGCCGACGCCATCTCCCGCACGATCAGGAGAATTTAATTAGTTTTAGACGGTTTTAGCAAAATCTCAACACCCGTGCGGGAACCCCGGCGACCACTACATTAGGCGGGACATCCTTAACAACGACCGCTCCGGCTCCGATATAGGCATTTTCTCCGATGGAGATTCCCTGAATAACCGTCGCCCCAGCACCAATCCAAGCGTTATCTCCGACCACAACATTCCCGCACAAGGTAACATGCGGAGCGACATGAACAAAATCGCCGATTCGACAGTCATGATCGACACTCGCCCCTGTATTAACAATAGAGTGAACACCGACTTGAGCTTCCGCGTTAATTAACGCCCCCGGCATGACCACCGAACCTTCTCCAATCTTAACCGAAGAAGAAACGACCGCTGACGGATGAATCGCCGTGGCAAAATTTACATTCCCGCGATTCTCCAAAAACGCAACTATTTTACGACGAATCTCGTTTTTCCCGATGGAGACGATTGCCGTTCCCTCAGGAGCCTCATTACCGCGAACCAACGGCAAGCCACAAAACTCGGGCGTCACTGCATTATCATCACAAATGCACGCAACCTCAACACTCTGTGCCCGCAGAATATCAAGGATAACTTTGGCGTGTCCGCCGGCTCCGTAGAGAAAAAACATTTACGCTTTTAAAACTTCGACGACTCGGACGATGTCTTCGTCGGTGAGGGAGGATCCGGACGGAAGGCAAAGCCCTTGTGAAAAGATTTTTTCGGAAGTGCCGTTCCCGTAGAACGGAGCATCCGCGTAAACCGGTTGCATGTGCATCGGCTTCCAAAGCGGTCGCGTTTCGATATTGGCGGCTTCGAACTTCTGACGGAGCGCCTCATAATCCATCCCGAACTTCGCCGGATCGACAAGAATGCAGCTCAGCCAAAAATTAGAATCGAATTCCGGACTCGGAGCCTGTTTAACCGTGATTCCCGGCGTTCCCGCGAGAAGCTCCGTGTAAAGTGAATGAATTTCACGACGACGGACCACGTGCGCGTCGAGAACTTCCATTTGCCCGCGTCCGATTCCCGCACAAATATTGCTCATGCGGTAGTTGTAGCCGATTTTTTCATGTTGATAGTACGGACGATTTTCGCGTGCCTGCGTCGCATAGAACATCGTACGCTTGGCTTGCTCCTGCGTGCGGCAAATGAGCGCACCGCCTCCGGAAGTCGTGATAATTTTATTTCCGTTAAACGAAAGCGCGGCAAACTCACCGAAAGTTCCGCATTTTCGTCCTTTGTATTCCGATCCGAGCGCTTCGGCCGCATCTTCAAGAATCGGAATGCCGTATTTCTCGGCGACCGCACAGATTTCATCCATTTTCGCCGGCATCCCGTAAAGATGTACGGGAATGATGGCTTTCGGATATTTTCCGGTTTTTGCCTTGCGGTCGAGAATTGCTTCCTCGAGCGCTACCGGATCCATGTTCCAAGTATCCTCTTCCGAATCAACGAACACCGGCACTCCGCCGCAATAAACGACGGGATTGGCGCTCGCAGCGAAAGTAAAGCTTTGGCAAATAACTTCATCGCCGACACCGACACCGAGTTGAATCAATCCGAGATGGAGCGCTGCCGTCCCTGCGCTGAGCGCGACAACGTGACGTTCCTCCCCGAGATATGTAGCAAGCGTCGCTTCAAATGCGTTAACATTCGGTCCAAGCGGCACGACCCAATTCGTATCAAAGGCTTCCTTAATGAAGTCCTGTTCATGTCCGCCCATGTGCGCAAGCGAAAGCCAAATTTTTTTGTTCATGATAGTGTCGAAAAAGTGTTTTTAGAATTCTCGAAACCGTCCTTACCGGCAAGCTTGTTCAAACGCATCCATGGCGGCGTCGAGGACGGCGGCGTTTTCCGGAGCGATTTCGACGAGCGGAAGGCGGAGTTCCGGCGACTCGATGATGCCCGCACGCGCGAGGACGTATTTTGCGGGGACGGGATTCGGTTCGATAAAGAACTTCTTAAAGAGGTCGGCCATCGCGTTGTGAAGCTTTTGGGCTCCCGCGAGGTCGCCGGCACGCATTTTCGCGACCATTTGCGTCACCTGTGCGGGGAGCCAGTTGGACGCGACGGAAATCACGCCCTTCGCGCCGAGCGCAATAAAGGGGAGGGTCAGCGAATCGTCGCCGCAGGTCACGATAAAGTCCGGATCGAGGGCGCGAACGAGGCGAGACACCTTGTCACAGGAACCGCCGGCTTCCTTGATACCGATGATGTTCGGGAAGGCCTTGCGGAGGCGCACGACGGTTTCGACGGCGATTTCGATGCCGCAGCGCCCGGGAATGGAATAAAGCATGATCGGTTTGTCGGTCGCGCCGGCGATTTCGGCGAAATGGCGATAGACGCCTTCCTGGTTCGGCTTGTTGTAATAAGGAGCGACGTGCAGGAAGGCCGAGGCGCCGAGCTTTTCGGCTTCTTTGGTCAGCAGAACGGCTTCGTGCGTCGAGTTGGCGCCGGTGCCTGCGAGGACGGGAACGCGTCCGCCGGCATACTCGATGGTTTTGGCGATGACTTCGAGGTGTTCCTCATGCGTCAGCGTCGGAGATTCACCGGTGGTTCCGACGGAAAGAATCCCGTCAATTCCGCCGGCGACCTGATGTTCGACGAGACGCTTCAAATCGGCATAATTGACTTCGCCGTTCTTCATCGGCGTCACGAGAGCGGTCCATGCCCCCGCGTACTGCTCAAAATTTGTCATGCTCATTGGGGAGTAAATAAAAAACTTTTCCCGCGGGAACGCAAAATTGAAATTTCATTCCCGCGCTCCGGCTAAATTTCTTGCCTCACGGAAACCAACATGGTAGAAGTCCCCGATATTAGATTCTCCCCTTAACGACCGCATTTTACGCGCATTTCTCACCTTTTCCCTTTGTAAAAAGAAGATTTTTGGCACACCATGATTTCCGCCGACGATTACGTTGTTCAACTCATCCAAGATCGCGAGTTAGTCGCGCCCGACATTGTCGATATTGCCCGTCAGGACGTTCTCGGGCAAGGCATCCGTGAAACAGACGCCGACTCTGCGATTCTTAATCTGCTTGTCGAAAAGGGATATACCGACTGGAAAGCGATTTCGGCTGCGCTTGCGGCGGAATTTGATATGGAAACGGCCGACCTCTCGCAGGTCCGCCCGACGGACGAAGCCCTGAAGCTCGTCGGCCAGGACGCCGCCACCCGTTACAATGTCCTCCCGCTCCAGATGGAGGGTTCGGACCTGCTCGTCGTCATCGCCGACCCGCTCGACATGGACTCGATGGACGAGTTGAGCAAGCTCGTCGGCAAAACGCTCAACTTCAAGGTTGCGCCGCCGGAAGAAATCCGCGAGGCAATCGTCGCCGCTTACGACAACTCGGGCGATGCGGGCAGCTCGGCACTCAAGGAAATTTTCGGAGGCGGCGCCGGCGACGGCGGGCTCGACGTCAAAATTCCCGGCAACGACGAAAAGAATGCCAAGGAAGAAGACGCCCCGATTATTAAGTACGTCAATTTGCTGATTACGGAGGCGATTCGTCGCCGCGCGTCCGACATTCACATGGAGCCGCTCGAAAAGCGCTTCCGCATCCGCTACCGTATCGACGGTGTCTTGCAGGAAGTCGAAAATCCGCCGAAGCGCCTCCAAGCCTCGATTATTGCGCGTCTCAAGCTCATGGCCAACGTCTCGCTCGCGGAAAAACGCATCCCGCAGGACGGACGTATTCAGATTCAGGTCGCAGGAAAAGACGTGGACTTGCGTGTATCGGTGCTCCCGACGGTTTACGGCGAATCCATCGTCATGCGTATTCTCGACAAGGAAGGCCTGAAACTCGGGCTCCCCGAACTCGGTTTCTTCTCGGACGACCAGGAAATCTTCATGAAGATTATTACGGGGGCGGACGGCATCTTCCTCGTCACGGGGCCGACCGGTTCCGGGAAGTCCACGACCCTGTACTCCGCGCTCAACTATATCAATCAGCCGGACCGCAAAATCATCACGGTCGAAGACCCGGTCGAATATCAGATGGCGGGGATCAACCAGGTTCAAGTTCGCCGCGAAGTCGGGATGACCTTCTCCTCCGCCCTCCGCTCCATGCTCCGTCAGGCACCGAACATCATCATGATCGGGGAAATTCGTGACTTGGAAACAGCGGAAATCGCGGTCAATGCCTCGCTGACCGGTCACATGGTTTTCTCGACGCTCCACACGAACGACGCTCCCGGTGCGGTTTCCCGTCTCGTAGATATCGGCGTGAAGCCCTTCCTCGTTTCCGCCTCGCTCCGCGGCGTGCTCGCCCAGCGTCTTGTCCGCCGCATCTGCCCGGACTGCTCGGCTTCCTACACGCCGACCGAGAAAGAACTGATTTCAATCGGCATGACGATCAGTGACCTCACGGAAACGAATTTCCGCAAGGGCAAGGGTTGCGTGAAGTGCCACGACACGGGTTACCGCGGTCGTCGCGGCGTGTTCGAGCTCTTCCTCGTTAACGAAGAAATCCAGGAAATGATTTACCAAAACGCAACCCTCGTTGATCTGCGCCGCAAGGTCCGCGACCTCGGGATGCGCACGATGCGTGAAGACGGCATCCGCAAAATTGCCGCCGGCATCACGACCATCGAAGAAGTGCTCTCGACAACCGTCAGCGTCGAATAACCCCGTCACCCGTACCTGCCACCCACCCAAAAAACAGAAAGCGAATATACCATGAACTACCTTTTGAACGATCTGCTCGAACTCGTTATTTCCGAAAAAGCCTCCGACTTGCACCTGCACGTCGATCAGGCTCCCGTCCTGCGCATCTCCGGCTCCATGCTACCCGTGGAAGGGCCGTTGCTGACGCCGGAAGACACCGCCGCGATGGTCAAGGAAATCACGCCGCCGCACCACCTGAAGCGCCTCGAAGAACAAGGCGGTTGCGACTTCGGTTTTTCTTTCGGCAACAAGGCCCGTTTCCGCGTCAGTTGCTTCAAAGCACGTAGCGGCGAATCCGACGGCAATGCTTACGGCATCGTCCTCCGCCAGATTCCGCACGACATGTTCTCGCTCGAAAAGCTCGGCCTCTCCGACAAGGTCAAATCCCTGCTCATGCGCCAACGCGGGCTCATCCTCGTCACGGGGCCGACCGGGTCCGGTAAAACGACGACGCTCGCCTCCATGCTCAACTGGATCAACGAAAACGAAGAGCGCCACATCATCACGATCGAAGACCCGATCGAATATTTCCACGACCACAAGCGTTCGGTCGTCACGCAGCGTGAAATCGGGCGCGACGTCCCGAGCTTCTCCGACGCCATCCGCTCCGCACTCCGCCAGGACCCGGACATCATCCTCGTCGGCGAAATGCGCGACCTCGAAACGATTACCGCCGCCGTCTCCGCCGCAGAAACCGGCCACCTCGTTTTCGCCACTCTGCACACGACGGGCGCCGCACGCACGGTTGACCGCATCGTGGACGCCTTCCCGGCTGACACGAAAGAACAAATCCGCATGCAGCTGGCCTCCTCGCTCGTAGCCGTCATCTCGCAGGTCCTCTGCCGCCGCAAGGACGGCGGACGCGTCGCCGGCTACGAAATCATGATCAACACGGACTCGACCTCGGCGCTCATCCGCGACAACAAGACCTACCGCATCGCCTCGGAAATCCAAACCGGCGGTGCGCTCGGCATGCGCACACTCGACAGCCACCTGCTCAGCCTCGTCGAAGAAGGCATCATCGAGCCCGCCGAAGCCGTCACCTACGCTCAGGAACCGGACGAAATGCGCCAAAATCTCCGCAACCTCTAAAACTTTAACTTCCCCTCATGTTTGACGACCACAGCGAAGACTTAATGGCTTACCTGGAAGATACGGGTAAGATCACCAAGCAACAGCTCGACGATTGCTGGACCGAACACACGGAAACCGGTAAAGCCTATACGGACATCCTTGAGGACTCCGGCTACTTTACCCGCGAAGAAATCCTCCGCATTGTCGCCGACCACCTCTCCGTCACCTTCGTCCCCGACACTCCGGAAATCGACCCCAGCCTGATTCGCCTCATCAAAGCCGAGCAGGCACACCAATACGGTGTCGTCCCCTACAAGGCAGACTCCGACCGGATTTACCTACTCACGAAGGACCCGTTCAATCACGCGATTGAAGACAATTTCAGCTTCGTTCTCAAACGCGATATCGAACTGTCCGTCTGCGATCCCGTCAAAGTCCAGGATGCCATCATCCGCTACTACGGCGAAGAAAATTCGTCGATGGACTCCGTTCTCAACGAAATCGAGGGCTTGGATCTCGGCGGTGACGACGACAGCGCGCTTTCCAATTCTGCCAATCAAGCCCCGATTATCCGCTTCGTCGATGTCGTGCTTCAGGAAGCCGTGAAGGCCAAGGCATCCGACATTCACTTTGAACCCTTCGAAGACCAATTCCGTATCCGCTACCGTATTGACGGGGCGCTCTACGAAATGGCTCCGCCGCCCAAGAGCCTCGCCGGCGCCGTCACGGCTCGCGTGAAGGTTATGTCCGGGCTCAATATCGCGGAAAAGCGTATTCCGCAGGACGGACGTATTAAAACGACAGTCGGCGGCCGCCCGATTGACCTTCGTGTTTCCACGCTTCCGACGCAATTCGGCGAGTCCGTCGTGCTTCGTATTCTCGACAAGGGAGTCGTCAACCTCGACCTCGAAAATCTGACGATGACGGACGAAATCATGAGCGGCATCCGCGAGCTCGTGAACCGCCCGAACGGCATCTTCATCGTCACGGGGCCGACCGGTTCCGGTAAAACGACGACGCTCTATTCCGCGCTCCGCGAAGTCAACACCGTCGACGTCAAAATTCTCACCGCGGAAGACCCGGTCGAATACGAAATCGAAGGCATCATGCAGGTACAGATCAACCACCAGGTCGGTCTGACCTTCGCTTCGGCATTGCGTTCCTTCCTCCGTCAGGACCCGGACACCATCATGGTCGGGGAAATTCGTGACCAGGAAACGGGCGGGATCGCGGTTCAGGCTGCGCTCACGGGTCACGTTGTGCTTTCCACGCTTCACACGAACGACGCACCGGGTGCCGTCACGCGTCTCGTCGATATGGGCTTGGAGCCGTTCCTCATCGCCGCCTCGCTCGAAGGCGTGCTCGGTCAACGTCTGCTCCGCCGCATCTGCCGTTCCTGCAAAACCGCTTACGAGCCCGACCAGGCCGTCATCAACATGCTGCAGGTCGATCCGCTCGAGATCGCGGAAAAGCAGTTCTACTACGGCAAGGGCTGCTCCGAATGTAACCGCACGGGTTACAAGGGCCGTCAAGGGCTCTTCGAGCTCATGATGATCAACGATGCCGTCCGCGAGCTCATCACCAAGAAGGCTCCGACGCTCGTCCTCAAACAAAAGGCAATCGAGAACGGCATGCGCACCCTGCGCGATGACGGTCTCCGTTGTATTTTTGATGGATTGACCACCATCGAAGAAGTCTTAAAATACACCTAATTCTCCCCTTAATCTCCCCACACGCAAATGGCTAAAACGGACAACTCTTCATCCGGCGGCAACGCCAAGAACAAAAAGAAAAACCAGGCGTTCAACAAGAAAATCAAGACGGAACAGCTGACGGTTTTCACGCGACAGCTCGCCACCCTTTTGCAGGCAGGTCTGCCGTTGCTCCGCGCAACCCAGATTCTCTGCGAACAGGAACGCGACCCGAATTTTAAAAATGCGCTCGAAACAATCTGCGACAACATTCAGTCCGGGAATTCGCTTTCCGACGCGCTTTCGCAATTCCCGCGCATGTTCGACCGCCTTTACATCAACATGATTAAGGCGGGGGAAGCCGGCGGGGTGCTCGACACCGTGCTCGACCGTTTGGCGATGTTCCAGGAAAAATCCGAACGCATCAAGAAAAAGGTCAAGTCCGCGATGGTCTATCCCTGCGTCGTTATCTGTGTCGCGGGTGTCATCGTTTACCTCCTGCTCACGTTCGTCGTTCCCTCCTTCCAATCCATGATTGCTTCGCAGGGCGGGCAGATGCCGGCGCTGACGGAATTCGTCATGAACATCGGAAACGGTCTGCGCGACCACTGGTTACTCACGCTCATCGGCATGGCCCTGCTTATCTTCGGCGGCCGCTTTGCGTTCAAGAACCAAAAGGTCTGCGCCATGCGTGACCGCGCCCTGTTCCGCATGCCCAAAATCGGAACCTTCCTTCAAACCGTTACCGTTTCCCGCTTCTGCCGTACCTTCGGTACCCTGATGTCTTCCGGCGTGCCGATTCTGCAGGCCATGAAAATTACGACGGAAACGCTCAACAACATCGTTCTCCAGGAAGCCCTCGAAAAGGTCCACGACCGCGTCCGCGACGGGGATACGCTCGCCGCGCCGCTCGAACAGGCCAAGGTATTCCCGCCGATGGTTTGCTCCATGGTACAGGTCGGTGAAGAAACCGGTCAGCTCCCGGAAATGCTCAACCGCGTCGCCAACAACTACGACGAAGAAGTGGACAACGCCGTCGGCGCCCTCACGTCCGTCATCGAGCCTTTGCTCATGGTCTTCCTCGCAATCGTCGTCGGTACCATCGTTATCGCGATGTTCCTCCCGATTATCGACGTCATCAAGAACATGACCGGAGGTTAAAAAAAGATTAAAGATTAGAGTTTAAAGATTAAAGAAGAACGTTCCCGTGGGTTTGCCTGCGGGAACGTTTTTTTTCCGAAAGCGTTTATGACGAAGAAAGCATGAGGCAATTATGGCAGTTGCAAAAAAGCGCTTTCCGCGCAATAATCCTGCAATTTACAACCTTGTCATGAGCATAAAACTACACGATACGATGTCACGGGAACGCCGCGAGCTGAAACAGGTCTCGCCCGAAAAACCTTTCGGCATGTATTGTTGCGGCCCGACGGTTTACGGGCCCGCGCATATCGGCAATTTCCGCACCTTCCTTTTGCAGGACGTCCTGCGCCGCACGCTCGAAGTGGACGGCATCAAAGTCCGCCACGTCCGCAATATCACCGACGTGGACGATAAGACCATCCGCCGCTCGCAGGAAGAAGGCAAAACGCTCGCCGAATTTACCGCCGCGTGGACGAAGAAGTTCCACGATGACTGCGCCGCGCTCAATATGCTCCCGCCGCAGATCGAACCGAGCGCCGTCGAACACATTCCGCTCCAGATCGCGATGATCGAGCAGCTCGTCGCCCGCGGGCACGCCTACGTCGCGCCCGACGGCAGCGTCTATTTTAAAGTCTCCAGCGACCCGCACTACGGCAAACTCGCGCGCCTCGACCGCGACGCCCTGCGCACGCAATCCACCAATTCGAACGGCGACGCCAATGTCGCCGACGAATACACGCGCGACAATGTTTCCGACTTTGCGCTCTGGAAAGCCCGCAAGCCCGAAGACGGACCGAATTTCTGGCAAAGTCCCTGGGGCGAAGGCCGTCCCGGCTGGCACATCGAATGCTCCGCGATGAGCACGCACTACCTCGGCGAAACCTTCGATTTGCACGGTGGCGGCGTGGACCTCTGCTTCCCGCACCACGAAAACGAAATTGCTCAGGCGGAATGCTCCTGCGGGCATCACGACACCTTCGCGCAACACTGGTTCCACTCGGCCCACCTCATGGTCGACGGCGCCAAAATGTCCAAATCCCTCGGCAATCTTTACACGCTCGCCGACCTTGAAGGCAAAGGCTTTTCCCCGATGGCGGTGCGCTACGCGCTAATTTCCGGCCACTACCGCTCGCAACTCAATTTCACGCTGAAGTCCCTCGACGACGCGACCGCCGCACTCGAAAAGATCGAAAAAGCCGCACGCAAGCTCCTCGACAAGGCGGGACTCACGCCGGAAGAATTCTCCCAGGACATCGCCGTTCACGAGAAGAATACGGCTTGGGGCGCCTTCGAACCGGCTTGGATTGCGCTCTGCGACGACCTGAACATCCCCGGCGCGCTCGGAAAAATCTTCTCCGCCTTCGCCGAGCTCAATAAAACCGAGCTCACGAAAGCGGACGCGGGAACGCAACTCTGTGGGCTCGCCAAAATCCTCTCCGCGCTCGGCCTCAAGCTCTTCACGAAGCAGGAAGCTGCTCCGGCAGAAATTCCCGCAGAAATCGTCGCGCTCGGCGAACAACGTTGGGCCGCGAAGCAGGCGAGAAACTGGGCGGAAGCCGATGCGCTGCGCAACCGGCTCGCAGAACTCGGTTGGAAATCGCTCGACCGTAAAGACGGCTACAGTTTAGAAAAAATCTGAACGTGATGAACCCGCCTCCGCAACGAGAAGACAAACAGCCGGTTCGCCCAATGACAGAGGGGGAACTCGAGCGCCAACGCCGCGTCCGGGAAATTCCGTTCTGGCAACAGCTGGTGCTCTTTCCACTGAGCCTGCTCCTGCGCACTTGGCTTTGGACGCTACGCATGAAGATTTCTCCGGAAACGCGGGAACGCCTGCGCCACCAGACACAATCGCTCATCGTCGTTTTCTGGCACAACCGTCTGTTCATCTCTGCGGACCTGAGACGCCGCTTCCGCCCGTTCGGCAAAATGAACGGCCTCGTTTCTCCGTCCAAGGACGGTGCCTGGCTCGTAGCGTTTTTCAAATTCATGGGCATCGGCGCCGTTCGCGGCTCGACATCCCGCCGCGGCGGTCAGGCCATGCTTGAAATTTACCACAAGCTCTCCCGCGGCGAGGACATCGCCATTACACCGGACGGCCCGCGCGGCCCGCGTTACAAATTCAATCCCGGCGCCGCTCTCGTCGCCCAAAAAACACATTGCCCGGTCGCGCTCATCGAATCCCGCTATTCTTGTGCAATCCGCCTGAAATCTTGGGACGGATTCATCATTCCGCTTCCCTTCTCGAAGGTGGAAATCATCCCGAAGTTTTATCCCTACGAAAAGATGTGGGATCACATTTCCGCGAAGGCCCTCGCCGAATACTTCGAACAGGAACTGCGCGCCATCACGCAAGACTAAGCTCGATTCCGTCGAGCTTTTTTAGTACCGATCCACAACAACAGAGCGCCGGAGCAAAGCGTTTCCTGAACCGATGCCTGCAACTTGGTACTTTCTTACGCTGCCGTTTCCGGAGCCTTCGGCTTGGCGTAGATGCTGACGCGGGCTTCCTTTCCGCCGAGTAGCTTGTAGGCATGGCGGATGGCACGGGAAGCCGAAAGGGTCAGATTCTTCGGCGTATCGCGGAAAATGTTTTCGCGCCCGATAACGGGAATAAGCTTGGCCGCACGGAAGACGCGGTAAACTTCCGGACGGACTTCGCAAATGATAATATCGCGTCCGGCGGCGCGCGCCGAACGAACGAGTTCTTCCAAGAGCATCGCACTCGTCGCGTCTAAGTGGTGGGCGTTGCGGAATTTCAAAATCAGCACGCGCAAATTCGGATCCGCGAGCATGCGCCGCAGTTGGTCTTGGAAGATTTCGGCCGAACCGAAATAAAGATTCCCGTCGATATGG
Organism: Candidatus Spyradenecus sp.; assembly: GCA_045651925.1. GTDB lineage: Bacteria > Verrucomicrobiota > Verrucomicrobiia > Opitutales > UBA953 > Spyradosoma. The sequence goes on from JAZRTJ010000065.1 coordinate 31,281, forward strand.
ACGATGGAAACTTCGGGATCGCGATTCTCGGCATCGCCGATTTTTTCCGCGAGCTCGCCCTGCTCGTTGTACGTATATTCGACGATTTCCGGCGTGGAAGTCTTTCTCAGGAAGAGGATAATCGACAGGCCGACGCCGAAGTAAATCGCGACATCCAAAGGCGCAAGCAAACCGGAAATCAAGGTCAGCAGGAAGACAGCGCGGTCGCCGAGCGTCGCGGACGTTACAAGGCGAATCGATTTCCAGTTAATCAGGCGCGTTCCCGCAAACATGACGAGAGCCGCGAGCGCCGGTTTCGGGATGAAGTGCATCAGATCACCGGTCCCGAAAAGCGCGGCAAATAGAATCAAGCCGGAAAAAATTCCCGCAAAGGCCGTTTTCGCACCGCTCGTAAAAGTCAGCGCCGAGCGCGTCAGCGAGCCGCTTGCCTGCATCCCGCCGAAAAGGCCGCAACCCAAATTTGCCATCCCCAAACCGAAAAGCTCCTGGTTGCAATTGAACCGTTCCCCGGCACGGGCTGCGACGGATTTGCCGATCGAACTGCCTTCAATCATCCCCAAAATCGCAATTGCCATTGCCGCGGAAAATGCGGAATTAACCGCGCTCAAACTCATATCCGGAAAAGAAAACTTAAATTCCTTCAATCCGAAATCTTCGAGCGTCGCCACCGCCTGCGTTACCCCGCCGTGGAAATATTCATTCCACCAATTAACGGCGACCATCAGAAAACACGACGCAATCAGGGCAATCGACATGTCCGGCAACTTCGGACAAAACTTTTTCACGAGCAGATAAACGCCGAGCGTCCCCGCCGCCAACACGAAGGAGGCCGGGTGAATTTCCTGCCATTGCCGAATCGTACAAACGACAACGGAATAAAAGGTTCCCTCGGAACCGCGCAGAGTAACCCCGAGCAAATTCGGCAACTGATTGGCCATAATCAGAATCGCCGCCGCCGTAATGTACCCCGTCACCACGGTCTGGGAAATATACTGAACAAAACTCGCCACGCGGAAAACGGCGGCCAAGACCATAAAGATTCCGACGAGAAAGACGATGGTGGGCAAGAGCGCCATACGCGCATCCGCCGTTTCCGCGCCTGCCGCCGCCAACGCGCTCAACAGCATCACCGCCGTCGCATTCGAAGGCCCGAAGGAAAGAAAACGCGTCCCCGAAAAAATCGGGCCGATAACCGCCGCAACCGCACAACCGATAATCCCGATCTGCACCGGCAAGCCCGCCATAAGCGCAAACGCCATCCCCATCGGAAAGGTCAAAAGCGCAACGTTAATCGACGACTTTAAATCCGCAGCCGCATCCGCACGCGTGTACTGTGCGGCAACCGTTCGAATCGGAAACAAATTCAAGTGTTCCAAAAGCGCATAACAACGCCCGAAAATCCGCGGTTTTTTCATGGATTTTTATTAACAACTTTGAGCGCCAAAAGCAAAGAAAATCCCGAAAGGCCGGAAGCCCATTCACCCCCAAATTCTCCGCCGGACTTGCCTTATTCCGTTGCGGGAACGCAAAAGCCGTCGCAGAATAAGCCCATCATGAAAAAAGTTGCTTACCTTTTGACGCTGTTCGGAATCGCGGGAATAAGTTCCGCCTGCCTTTACTCGCCGGAGGTCACCTACACCTACTGGCGCTATTCGCCGACGACGCAAATGTACTCGGCCGTACGCACCGAAATGCCGCTTTCCGCCGACGAGATGCGCGAACAGGGGCTTTCGGACAAGCTCCCAGAAAACGCCAAAACCTTCGAAGCCCGCTAAGCCATGAAAGTGCTCACCATTATGACCCACGGTTTTGAAGAAACCGAAGCCGTTGCTCCGCTCGACCTGCTCCACCGCGCAGGCGCGCAAAACACGCTCGCCGCTGTCGCAAGTAACGGCGAAACGCTTCTGAAAGGCCGCTCGGACCTCTTCTTAAAAACGGGCACCACGCTCGACTCCCTGCTCGAAAACCACCAATCGGCGGAAGGCATCGCCGACGCGTTCGACGCGCTTTTCATCCCCGGGGGCCCCGGCACCTGGACCCTGCTCGACGACGGGAAAGCCGTCGAACTTGCCAAGGCCTTTAACGCCCGCAACAAGCCGATCGCCGCAATCTGCGCCGCGCCGCTGATTCTCAACGCGGCAGGCCTCCTTGACGGAAAACGCGTTTCCGCTCACTCCTGCACTTGGGAGGAAATTCCTGCCGCACAGGCCTCCGGCCCCTACGCCCTCGACGGCAATCTGCTGACATCGCGCGGAGCAGGAACGGCCTTTGCCTTCGGACTCGCCTTCGTCGAAATGCTCTTCGGAAAGACAACTGCCGAAAAACTCGCCGCCGACACGATGCTTTAAAACACAATCCGAAAATACTCCGACTCGTTACCTGCCCGCGCCCGACCCGTTTTTCCTTGCGGGAACTCGGGCGCTTGGGCGAAAATTGACCCATCATGATTGATTTCGTTCCCGCGACGCTTGCCGCCCATGCCGAAACTGCAGGAGAAGCAGTTCGCCTATGGATGGCGATTCCGTTTGCCCTGTTGCTCGTCCTCATCGCGGTCATGCCACTGACTCCGCATCACACAAAGGAGCTCTGGGAAAAATACTATCCGCATATCTCGATTATCCTCGGCGTTGCGGTCGCCGCACTCTACGGATTTTTCATGCCGGGCGGCGCACATGCAGTCTGGCACTCGTTCAAGGAATACATTTCCTTCATCGCCTTAGTCGGTTCGCTTTTCGTCATTTCCGGCGGGATTGTCATCCATCTGCGCGGAGAAGCAACGCCGAAGACCAATGTCATTTTCCTGCTCGTCGGCGCCATTCTCGCCAATCTGATCGGAACAACGGGAGCGTCCATGGTGCTGATTCGCCCGTGGATGCGCATGAATAAGTTCCGGCTCTCGAGCTTCCACATCGTTTTCTTCATCTTCCTGGTCTCCAATGTCGGCGGGGCGCTGACCCCGATCGGGGATCCGCCGCTCTACATCGGCTACCTACGCGGAGTGCCGTTTTTCTGGATTCTCGAAAACGCCATCCTCCCGTGGGCATTCGTCACGGGCCTGCTGCTGGGCGTATTTTATCTCTTTGACCTCCGGAGCTTCCGCAAATCCGGCCGCCGCGGTCAGGTCGCCGAAAAGAGCTCCAAGGAAATGCTCCTTTCCGTTCGCGGGATGAAAAATGTCGGCTTTCTCCTCGTCATCGTCTGCGCAGTCTTTCTCCCGGGCCAAGTTTCGCCGGAAAGCCGCGAAATTCTGGAAACCTATTTCATCCGGGAAATTGTCATGGTCGCCGCCGCCGTTGCCTCGTATTTCATGACAAAACCGGACGTCCATACGGAAAACGAATTCAATTTTACTCCGATCAAGGAAGTCGGCTTCCTCTTCATCGGGATCTTCCTCACGATGGTACCGGCGTTGGCCTATCTGACGGCAAACGGGCGCGCCATCGGCGAAGCACTAACACAGGCCTCGCACTACTTCTTCGCTTCGGGGATGCTCTCCGGCTTCCTCGACAACACGCCGACCTACGCAAATTTCTTCGATTTGATTAAGAGCCAAATTGATGCCGCGGACGACGCCGGAAAAGTCGCCGTCATGGTCAATCCCGCCAATGTCCGTGAACACGCGATGTTGCTTGCCGTCTCGCTCGGATCCGTCTTCTTCGGCGCACTTACCTACATCGGAAACGGTCCGAACTTTATGGTCAAATCCATCGCAGACGCTTCCGGCGTCAAGACGCCGAGCTTCTTCGGTTATTTCTTCCGCTACGGTCTGCTCATCCTCTTGCCGATCCTGATTCTCTGCTCGGTCATTTTCTTCCCGTACGAAACTTCCGCATCGGACGCAACCAACGACACTCCCGTCGCACAAACCCGCCCTTAATTTTTTAACAAACACTTCAACTCCCTACCCACCATGCACGACCTCTCTCAAGGAAAAATCCTCGTCACCGGCGGTTCCGGTCTCATCGGCAGCGCCATTATCGCCCGCCTCAACGCACTCGGGCACACGAATATCCTCGTGACCGACAAGCTCGGCACCGACCTGCGCTACAAAAATCTCGTTCCGCTCAAATTCGCCGAGTACACGGAATACGAAGATTTCGACCGCGCCTTTGAAAACGACCCCGCGCAATTTGCCGACATCAAAACGATTTTCCACCTCGGCGCCTGCTCCGCGACGACGGAGAAGGACTGCACCTACCTCATCCACAACAACTACGAGTACACGAAGAAACTCGCCGCGTTCGCCCTCGAAAACGGAGCCCGCTTCGTTTACGCCTCGTCCGCCGCGACTTACGGCAACGGCGAAAACGGCATGGATGACGAAGGCGACATTCTCCCGCTCAAGCCACTCAACATGTACGGCTACTCCAAGCACCTTTTCGACCTACACGCCCTGCGCAACGGCTATCTGAACAAAATCACGGGCATCAAGTATTTCAATGTCTTCGGTCCGAACGAAAACCACAAGGCCCACATGGTCAGCATGGTCTTCCGAGCCTTCAATCAGATTCGCGAAACCGGCGGCGTAAAGCTCTTCAAGAGCTACAAACCGGAATACGCCGACGGATGCCAGATGCGCGACTTCCTCGGCGCCAAGGAGGCGGCGGCCATCACCGTCCACCTTGCACAAAACGAAGAAGCGACAGGTCTGGTCAACGTCGGCGCCGGCAAAGCCCGCACCTGGCTTGAACTCGTCCGCCCGATTTTCGCGGCAATGGAAGTTCCCGAAAATATCGAATTCGTCGACATGCCGGAATCGCTCCGCGCCCAGTATCAATATTTTACGCAGGCAAAAATCGACAAGCTGACGCGTCTCGGCGGCGCACAATACCTCGTCCCGCTCGAAGAATCCGTCACCGACTACGTTAAAAACTACCTGATTCCCGACAAACACCTCGGCGAATAAGGCAAGCAACGGCGCCGGACATTCAGATGATGTTCGGCGCCGGATTGTATCTGCCGCCGTTATCCAGCCTCCGCAAGTATTTTCTCCATGATTCTTCCTAAACTCCTTCTCCCGCTCGCCCTCCTGATCCTCGCACCGTCCATCACCTTCGCGGCCCCCCAGCAGTCCGCCGCCACCGCCGGAAAGAGTAAAATCGCAACGCCCGACGGCTGGAGCGACGACTTCGAAAACGCCCAAAAGCAAGCACGCGCACAAAACAAAGACCTGCTCGTCGCCTTTTCCGGATCCGACTGGTGCGGCTGGTGCGTCCGCCTCGAAAAAGAAGTTTTTACCCAAGCCCCGTTCACCGAAAAGGCCTCCGAAAGCTTTGTCCCCGTTTATGTCGACCTCCCGCAAGACAAGGAACGCCTTTCGCCCGCCGCCAAACGCCAAAACGAAGGACTAGCGGCTCGCTACCGCATCGACCGCTTCCCCACCGTCCTTCTGATTGATACCGACGGCGACATCATCGCACAGACCGGCTACCTCGAAGGCGGTCCCGAAAACTATCTCAAGACCATTCTTCGACTCCGCGACGACAGCAAACGCGCCCCCGAATACATGGCACAAAAACAGATCCGACAAGTCCCGCAAGGACCGGACCGCGCCCGTCGCCTCGATGCTATTTTAAAGCCGCTCCCGACCCAAGCCCAAATCAGACTTTCGCAATACGTACGGGAAGTCCTTGCCTACGACCCGACGGGTAGCCGCGGCCTCCGCAAAAACTATCCCTACTTCACCGAAATCCTTCCGCAGGAACAGCTCATCATCGAATCCATCACGAAGATTACCCACGAAATAAACGACGCCATCGCCGCCCGCGGGAAAACCAAAGACAAATCCGAACACGTCCGCATCATCGCCTCCGTCGTACGTAAACACGCGAGCTCTCTCAAGACGCTGAAGAAAAACGCGATTGCCGCGTATAAACGCTTCCCGCAAGATTCCGAAGCCACCCGCCGCCTCGACAAACTCCTCATGCGCCTCAACGACCTCCTCTTTTATGTCGAAAACAGAAAATAGTACTGACGCCCCGATAAGCCTCTGCGGACATTAACCGCATTCCCGTGAAAGCAAAAAGAATTTTGCTTGTCAAAAAAGAATAAATTCTTTTTCATAAGCTTTCCGTTTTGATTTTGCCCGGATGGCGAAATTGGCAGACGCGTCAGACTCAAAATCTGATACCGCGAGGTGTGTGGGTTCGACCCCCACTCCGGGTACCAAATCAAACGACGGAGGGGTGGCCGAGTGGCTGAAGGCAACGGTTTGCTAAATCGTCGTAGGGTGTCAAGCCCTACCGTGGGTTCGAATCCCATCCCCTCCGCCACTTTTTCTTTTTCCCGCTTAATACTGAGGCGGGATTTTTTATTTAGAGAAAAGGTAAAATTTCGCTTTCAGCGGCAAGGAAATAAGTTATGATTTCCATTTTATTATGAATATCGCAGAAATCCGCAACAGCCTGCCGTCCGAGGCGCTCATGAACGTCGAAGGACTCCCTTTCAAAAAAATCGCCTCCGGAAAAGTGCGCGAAATTTTCGACCTCGGCGACAAACTTCTGATTGTCGCGACCGACCGCATTTCCGCGTTTGATGCGATTATGCCGAACGGCGTTCCCGGCAAAGGTATTTTGCTCACGCAAATCAGCCTCTGGTGGTTTGAACAGGCAGCAAAAATCATGCCGACCCACCTCGTTCCCGAGCACGACAAGGCCATCGCGGAAGTGCTGAAAGACTTCCCGCAGCTCATTGCGCGCTCGATGCTCGTCCGCAAACTGAACCCGCTCCCGATCGAAGCCGTCGTCCGCGGCTACCTCGCCGGCTCCGGCTGGAAAGAATACAAGAAGACGCAGGCGATTCTCGACCACGCGCTTCCCGCCGGCATGCTCGAAAACGAAAAGCTCCCGACACCGATTTTCACGCCGTCCACGAAAGCCGCCGAAGGTCACGACGAACCGATCACCGAAGCCCAATGTGCGGAAATCCTCGGAGACGCCGTTTTTGCGAAGGTTAAAAACGCAACGCTCGAACTCTTTGCGCTCGGCACGCAGATCGCCGACCGCGCAGGCCTGATTCTCGCGGACACGAAATTCGAATTCGGACTCGACGAAGCCAAGAACCTCTTCCTCATCGACGAAGTACTCACGCCGGACTCGTCCCGCTACTGGCCGCAGGAAGGCTACACGCCGGGCAAAGCCCAGCCGTCGTTCGATAAACAGTTTGTCCGCGACTACCTGGAAAGCCTCGACTGGAACAAACAGCCGCCCGCACCGGCCCTGCCGGAAGACATCGTCGCGAAGTCCCGAGACCTCTATCTCGGCGCGCTCGAAAAGCTGCTCGCTTCCGCCTAAGAAAGGATCATCGACATGAAAGCTTACATTTTGATGGGCTCCGAATCCGACATGCCGCACGCGGAAAAAATCGCGGAAGGCCTGAAGGCGGAAGGCGTTGACTTCGAATACTTCGTGCGCAGTGCCCACAAAGATCCGGTCGGCGTTTACAATTACGTGAAGGCGCACGACGACGAGCCGAAGGTGCTCTTCATCACGATTGCGGGCCGCTCCAACGCGCTCTCCGGCGTCGTCGCCGCAAACGCGAAAAAGCCCGTGCTCGCCTGCCCGCCGTTCAAGGACAAGCTCGACTTCCTCGTGAACATCAATTCGACGCTCCAAATGCCGTCGAAAACTCCGGTGCTCACGGTGCTTGAACCGTCGAACTGCGCGCTCGCCGCAGCCCGCATCCTGAGCGTCTAAGGTCGCGTATGCTGACGCGTGAGCGGGCAGAACGAGAGCTGGAACTCGCGGGAAAAATGAATCCCGGCGCTTGGGTTTCACACTCAAAATTCTGCGCGCTCGCCTGCGAAAAAATCGCAGAAAAACTTCCCCGCCTTGATGCCGGCAAAGCCTATATTCTCGGGCTGATGCACGACATCGGGCGCCGCGAAGGAGTTTTTCAGGAAAAGCACTTGCTCGACGGATACCGTTATTGCATGCGCTTCGGCTGGGAACAGGCAGCGAAAATCTGTATTTCCCACGCCTTTATGATTCCCGACATCACCACGGGCGTCGGCAAACTGGACATCCCCAACGAAGATGTCGCGTTCCTTAAAAACTTTCTCGAAACGGCGCATTATGATGACTACGACCGCTTGGTCCAGCTTTGCGACGGCCTTGCGCTTCCGGGCGCGTTCTGCTTCTTAGAAACGCGTATCGTCGATGTCGCCCTCCGCTACGGCGTTCCCGCGTGTTCGCTTGCGCGCTGGCAAAAGCTTTTCGCAATCAAAGCCGACTTTGAAAAAATCATCGGGACCTCCATTTACGATTTGCTTCCCGGCATCACGAAACCGCTCTAAAACCAAGGATTTAAGCCATGAAAATTTTTACAACCCTCAGCCTTTTTGCGCTTTCGGCGAGCCTGATGCACGCCGCCGACGACGCGCTCGTCGAACTCAAAATCGAACTCCCGCCGGTCGCCCTTGTCGGGACACCGCAGCCGATTCGCGTTCCCGCAGAACGCCTCGCGCCGGCGCAACTTCCGGTCGTAAAGGTCCCGAAAGGCTGCACCAACCTCGCAGCCGGAAAAACCGTGACGGCTTCCGACAAAAACCCGATTGTCGGCGAATTGTCTTATTTGACTGACGGCGATAAAGACGGCGACGAAGGCTACGAAGTCGAGCTCGCGCCGGGCTTGCAGTGGATTCAAATCGATTTGGAAAACACGGCGGAAATCCACGCAATTGCGCTTTGGCATTATCACCGCCAAAAACGCGTTTATCACGACGTCGTCATCCAAATCTCGGACGACCCCGCATTCAAAAAAGGCGTGAAAACCGTTTTCAACAACGACTTCGACAACTCATCAAAACTCGACAAAGGCGAAGACAAGGTTTATATCGAAACGCATGCCGGAAAAATCATTCCCGTAAACGGTGTAAACGGGCGCTACGTGCGTTTCTATTCCCGCGGGAACACGTCCGACGGCGGCAATCACTATATCGAAGCCGAGGTGTACGGGAAGAAAAAGCTTAAAGATTAGGGCTTAAAGCTTAAAGAGCCTCAAAAGGGACAGCGGATAACTGATAGCGGATAGGGTTCTTTATAGAAAAGACTAAGGATGCCGCAGACGTCGGCTTGGTGTTTGATGTTTGGCGTTAGTTCCGCCGGAAACTCCGCCTCTTCGCGGCTGTGCGCCGGGGGTGCCCGACATAGGATAAGCGCTCCACGGGAATCGCCCCAAAGCACGTAATGTCTCTCTCTTTAAAACTTCTCCCCATCCCGCCAAACAGGGCTAGCTTCATACAAAAAAGCGTCTCGCTACCCCCGAAGCACTCCTTTTGCAATGTTTCCTCTAAAAAATGAATTTCCAGAGACACCTTAAAGGTTAAAGAGAGATAAAAAAACCGACTTGAGGACCAAGTCGGTTTTTTAGTTTTCTGATTTAGCTGAGTGCCCACTCGAAAACGCCGAAGCGTTTCTTTAATTCGAGATCCAGAAACTGCCAGCCGGACTCCGTGAGCCCGCCCGTATCCGGATTGATGTGGTCCCAATCGGTAACGCGAATTTTTTCGCGACGGCCGTCATGTGTGTGTGCAAAAACGGAAACGGGATTTCCGAAGATGCGGGAGACTCTGATCACGCGAACACAGTCGCCGGAAGCGCACTGCAAAGAATTGTCGATGGTTTCCATGTGGTTGATTCGTGTGGTTGAGGATTAATGTTGCTCCACCGCGGAACAAACGAAGTTTGAAAAGACAAAGAAAACAGCGCGCCTTCGCAAGCGAAAAAACACAGGCGAAGGCGATTTTTGTCGAACGGAACAACGCTGCTTAGCGAATGCCGAATTTTTCGGCGATTTTCTCGCGCACGAAGTCCGCAACCGCGCAACCGGCACAGGCATTGATGACTTCGTCCATGAACCCGAGCGTGAGCAGCATGCGGGCATCCGCTTCGGGCAAACCGCGCTGGAGCAAGTAAAAGAGCTGGTCGGCATCAAGCGTCCCCGTCGTCGCGCCGTGCGAGCATTGAACATCGTTGGCGTCGATTTCCAAGCCCGGAAGCGAGTGCGCTTCGGCGTCTTCGGAAAGTACGAGATTGCGGCAAGATTGAACGGCATTGGTCTGCTGCGCGATTTTATCGACAAGGATACTTCCCGAAAAGATGGTGCGGGAACGATCCAAAAGCGCGTTTTTGCAAAGCAGGTTCGAACGGGCGCCCGGTGCGGCGTGGCCCTGAATCGTGCGCCAGTCGATTTCCTGTTCGCCGGAGGCGACATTGAGCGCGCGCCAATCCAAAAGCGCATCGCGGCCGTTCGCACAGAGCTCCGTCGTCGTGCGAGCGTGCGAAGCGCCCAAGCAGAAATCAACACCGCGCACCGTGGCATTTTCACCGGCAACGACATTTTCCGTACGATACATTTTCGATGCGGGCGCAAGCGCCTGAACAAAGTCGCGGGAGAATTCGGCTCCGTCGGCGACGAGGATTTCGTTGCGGGAAAGCGTCAGCGTCGCGTCGGATTCGGAATCCGCGCTATAAAATTCGCAGAGCTTCGCAAAGCTGTTTCGACCGATTTCAATGCGCGAGGCCGGGAAGCTTGCGCTGTCGGCGCTGCACTGCCAACGGAAGACGACAAAAGGTTCATCGAAGCGTTTGTCGGCGGGAACTGACAGGATAAATCCGCTGCGGGAAGCGGTAGCGTGATGCTGAATCAGCGCTTCCATACCGAGACGCGGCGTCGTTGAGAATCGGATATCGGAAGCAGATTCAAAGCGAACGCCGGCAGCAAAGGCTTCGTCGCTCAATTGCGAGAAAACGAGTCGTTCATCGACAAAAACGAGAATGCCGGCAGCTCCGAGTGCGCGACGGCGGGCCTCGTCGATGTATTTTTCGACAACGGCGGAATCCACTTCGGCGGGAGCGCTGAAGCCGTCGAGCCGGACGCGGCTGATTTGGGCAAAGCGCCAAGCTTCGTCTTTAACGAGCGAGGCGGAATTCCACGATTCGGAAAGGTTTTCGTTCATACTTGTCCTTGCGTTAGGCGACGGAGCCTTCCATTTCCATTTCAATCAGGCGTTTGAGTTCGACCGAATATTCCATCGGGAATTCTTTGACGAGATCATTCACAAAACCGTTAACGGCAAGGCTCATAGCTTCCGCTTCGCTCAAGCCGCGCTGTTGCATGTAGAAAATCTGTTCGGCGGAAACCTTGGAAACGCTGGCTTCGTGCTGCGTCTGCGAAGCGTTTCCGTGGACGGTAATCGCCGGATACGTACCCGTCGCCGAATGCTCATTGATGAGCAACGTGTGGCATTCGCTGTTGTTTTTACAGCCTTTGAGATGCTTCGGAATCGAGACAAGACCGCGATAATTGGCGCGCCCTTCGCCGGTCGAAACGGACTTCGAAATGATGTTGGAGGTCGTCCCGTCGGCGAGGTGAATCATCTTGGCGCCGGTATCCTGCACCTGTCCGGTATGAGCAAGCGCGATGGAAAGCACTTCCCCGCGGGCGCGTTCGCCTTTAAGAATCACGCCCGGATACTTCATCGTCAGGCGCGACCCGATATTGCAATCGACCCAGCGGATTTCCGCATCTTCCATCGCGAGGCCGCGCTGCGTGACCAAATTGTAAATATTGGAAGCCCAATTCTGAACGGTGACGTATTGAATCTTTGCACCTTTGAGTGCGACGAGTTCGACGACGCCGGAGTGCAGCGTTGCCGTATCGAATCGCGGAGCCGTACAGCCTTCCATGTAAACAAGCTCGGCGCCCTCGTCGGCAATGATGAGCGTGCGTTCAAATTGTCCGAAGTTCTCGGCGTTAATGCGAAAATAAGCCTGAAGCGGTTGGGCAACCTTCACGCCCTTGGGCACGTAAACGAACGAGCCGCCGGAGAAGCAGGCGCTGTTGAGCGCGGAATACTTACTGTCCGTCGTCGGAATAACTTTCCCGAACCAGGGGCGGAAAATGTCCGCATACTTGGTCAGGCCTTCGTTGGGACCGACAAAAATTACGCCCTGCTTTTCGAGGTCGGCCTTGAGGCGAGAATAGGCGGACTCGGAGTCGAACTGTGCATCGACGCCGGCGAGGAACTTGCGTTCCTGCTCGGGAACGCCGAGTCGCTCGAACGTCTGCTTCACGTCGTCAGGCACATCATCCCAGCTACGCGCCGCATCCTTGTTTTTTGCGAGGTAGTAACGGATTTTGTCGAAATCGACATCCTTGATCCACTCCGGAGCCCAATGCGTCGGAAGCGGTTTTTTATAAAAAATCTCGAGCGCCTTCTTACGGAATGCGCGAATCCAATCCGGCTCGTTTTTGGCATCGGAAATGTAATCGATTACGCGCTCGCTCAATCCCAATCCCGCATCGAATGCGTATTCTTCCGCCACGGAGAAATCGCCTGCGGAGCGGTCGATATTGATGGCGTCGGGCGCCTTTTTCGCGGTTGTCTCGCTCATAATAATATTAGCGCAGTAGAGTATTGAGATTCATTTTCGTTTGCAACGCGCAAAATGCAATCGTTCCCGCAGACCGGCTACGGGAACGACAACTGCTTCGGCGAATTTAGAGAACCGTCTGAATTTCGCTATCGGAATCGCTGGCGCGTCCGGTGGTGTCGAGTAGCGCACTCACGCGTTCGAGGTAGGAATCGCGTTCGGCGATGAAGATCATACGGTCACTCCCGAGGAAGCGCTGGATTTTTTCGAGCGTACGGCGCGGCGGACGACGGGAATCCAACAATTCGGGGAGGTAGCGCAACAGGACTTCGACGTCTTTCTTTTCAATCGCATAATTGACCAGAGCAACCAAAGCCTTGTGATTGTAGTTTTCCGCACGGTAAGCGGCTTCGTAGGCGCTTCGGCCTTCGTCGAGCAGACCCATTTCCGTCAGACGGCGGCCGACCAAAATGAGCTGCGGCACGGAAATCGTTTTGTTCTTCAAGGTGTTTTCCAAAGCCAATCGCCCGAGAGATTCGTCGCCGTTTTTATAATAGGCGAAGGTGCGGAGGCAGTTCAGCGCGGCGGAATTTTGTTCCACCCATTCGATGTTTTCCCGCGAGAGGCGTTCCAACAATTCGAGCGCTTCCTTCGGTCGATTGGCGGCGACAAGCGCTTCAATGTAAACCATTTCAAAGCGCGTAATGTTTTCAAAAACGCGATTTTCCGCGATTTTGTAGAGGCGTTCGACGAGCGCAAAATCGTCCTTCCCCGCAGCGTGCTGAGCCAGCTGGAAGAGTGCACCCGGATCGTCGTTGTAGCGACGGATGTACTCGCTGATACGCTTTTCGCGGATGGTCTTATTTTTAACGGGGTCGAAAAGAGCAATGATGCGGATTTGGACTTCGGGCGTGTCTTGCCCTTCCTTGAATGCAGCTTGGAGCAAACCGGTCATCGCACGCATCGCGTCGCCCTGTGTCGCCAAATAGTGTGCGCGCAACAACACGACCTGCGGATTGCCTCCGCTTTCACGCACCACGCGATCCAAGAAGCTCAGAGCCGCTTCGCGTTCGCCGGATTCCCACAGAATCTGCGCGCGCAGCACCTGTCCCGTCAGCGTCCTGTTCAAACCGTAGCGCTCCATTTCCTTGAGCGCGAACTCGAAACGTCCGCGCAAAATCGCAGCCTGTACGGCCCCGACCGAAAGCAACATCTTGTTTTCTTCCACGCGCTTCTTGCGTTCGCCGAGTTCGGCTTTTTCTTCTTCGGAAGTGCTCGCTTCCTGAGCCTGAGTAAGTTCGGCAATGCGGGTTTCCATCTGCGGAATAAGTTCTTCCGCCGCCTGAATCAGCTTGTCATCTTCCGCGGTTTCGAGGCACCGTTTCAGAAAATAAACAACGTATTCCTTATGCTCAATTGCGGCCGGCAAGCCTTCCGCCAAAAGCGTAATCGCATCCTTGATCATACGCTGATGGAACATCAGATAGGAATAATAAATACGGCCGTCGGGATTCATCGGCGAAAGCGTCAGACCGGTGCGAATCCCCTGAATAACTTCGCCCGGCGTCTTGGCTTCACGCGCCTTGGCAATATACATGTCCCCGAGTTTCTTGCGGTGTTCCAAACGCGCTTCACGGCTGAAGGGATAAATAAGCATCGTCCAGTAGGACGTTTCCTCCAGGCCCTTACGGTATTTGTCGTTCGCATAGCGGGCATAGGCGATGCCGAGGTAGCCGAGTACCGCAAAAAATGCGAGCAGGAAAATAATCCGCTTCCAGTTAATAAAAAGCTTCCAATTTCCGGTGTTCGCGCGCGCATAGGCGGCAAAGCCGAAATATTGATCGTTTCTGAAAATCTTTTTCTTAGACCCCGTGTTCGAAGCCGCTTGTTCTTCCTTAGCCATAACTGTTCCCGATTATCGCGCATTCACACCGCATGAAGCAACAGATTTCCGCAGAGCCGTAAGCGGGAAATCGCGAGCGGCAAAACGGCAAGCGATGAACGAATCCGTTCACGCCTCATCTTTACAAGCCGCCTCCGGCTTAGAGCTGATCCAAGAGGCGGGATAAATCAATGTTGTTTCTCACGAGCTCTTCAATCGTCGTCACCTTATCACGGTCCGACGGTTGGGTTTTGACAATCATCGCATTGATGCGGGACGCAGCAGCGAAACATTCACGCGCGGTCGCGACAACAGGAATTTGCAACTGACGCAGCATTTCGATGATGCGCGCGTTCGGACGCAGCCCGTTCGAAAGCACAACGCCGGTCAGATGCGGTAGCGCGGCCGTCCCGGACGCCGCAATCAGCGAAAACAGCAAATCCTCGCGATCGCCCGGCGTGATAATCAGCGTTCCGGCCTTGATGTAGTCTAAAACACTTTGAGCCGACATCGCCCCGATGATAATTTTGTTTACGCGCTGATTCCGTCCGGACTCCACCGGAACAAGCCATTCGGCACTGATGACCTCCGCAATCTGAGAAAAATTCGGACGCGCCAGGGACTTTTCCAAAGGCAGAACACCGAGCAACGGAATACCCAGGGGGTCCAAGGCCTTGCCGACGTAATGCGTGATTTCGTCTTTCTTCTCGGGAATAATCTTATTGAGAATCGCTCCGACGCATTGAACGCCCTTGCGGTCGAAAAGTGCCTTGTTGAGCGCAATTTCATCCACGGGTTTCCCGATTCCTCCGGAAGCGACGATAATCGCTTTAGCGCCGAGCATAGCAGCGTTGTCCGCATTGGAAGTCTCAAATACCGAACCGACCCCGGCATGTCCGGAGCCTTCGATGATGACGATGTCCTTCCCGTAAGCCACACGGTCAAATGCACGACAAATCGCGTTCTGAATTTTCGGATGCATTTCCGCCGAATGGTCGAGATAGTTGCGCGTAAACGCGGAATCGACGGCGACAGGCGACATCGCCGGAAGCGGGATTTTAACGTC
Organism: Candidatus Spyradenecus sp.; assembly: GCA_045651925.1. GTDB lineage: Bacteria > Verrucomicrobiota > Verrucomicrobiia > Opitutales > UBA953 > Spyradosoma. The sequence goes on from JAZRTJ010000065.1 coordinate 46,603, forward strand.
GTAAACGCTGTTAAGCAAAAATGTATCTTCATCAACCTCGACTTCATTGTCCATTTTGACAATGCGCTGGGCGACAGGCTTGATGTAGCTGACGTCCTTTCCGAGTTGCTTAAGCGCCCCGAAAAGCCCGAGCGAAGTCGTTGTCTTCCCGTCATTCTGGCGGGTTGCGGCGACAAAAACGCGTTTCGTTGAAACGTTCATCGGGCGCGTGAGCAAACCCGGAACGTCGTTGGCAAATGCCGTTTTATTAATCATCGAAAATCAAAAATAAGCCGTATTCTATTCGACGGAGATTTCTTCTTTCGGATAAAGATAGTGGCGGTCTACCGCCTGTGCGGCGACGATAACGGCGGACCCCAGAATGTCGCGCGCGGAGGCTCCGCGGGAGATTTCGGCCACCGGCTTAGTCAGCCCGGTCAAAATCTGCCCGTAGCACGGCACATCGGCAATAATCTGCGCCATCTTCGAGGCGATATTGCCGCTGTTCAAATCGGGGAAAACCAGGACATTGGCGGCTCCGGCGACCGGGCCTTCGATCTCCTTGGTCTTAGCGGTAAAGGCGTCGAGCGCCGCGTCCACCTGCAATTCACCGTCAATTTCCACCGGCATATCGAAATCGCGTGCCTTGGAAATAGCCAACATCGTCGCCGTTTTGACTTTTTCGACGCTTTCCGAACGTTTGTTCACGCTCTTAGACGTGTAGGAAAGCATCGCCACGCGCGGCGGCGTATTCGTGAGGTGATAGCAAAGGCTGGCAGTCGTAACGGCAATATCGGAAAGCTGCTCCGCCGTCGGATTCGGAATAACGGCACAGTCGGCGAGGAAGAGCGTTCCCTCGGCGCCGAGCTTGGATTCTTCCATTTCCATAATCTGCATCGACGAAATCGTTTCGACGCCGGGCTGGCGCGGGAACATTTGGAAAACCACGCGCAAAGCATTCGTCGGCATCGAGGTCGCTCCGCAAACCATCGCATCCGCGCCGCCGGTCAGCACCATCATCGCGGCAAAATAATTCGGCGAAAGCATGTAATCGGTCGCGTCCGCCTCCTTCAAATCGGCGAAGCGCTGCAGCCCGCGGAAACGGCGGACGAATTCCGGCAACTCGGCGGAACGGGCCGGCTCGACGATACGAATCCCATCGAGCTTGATGCCGAGATTGACGGCATTAATCTTAATACGGGAGCGGTCGCCGATGAGAATCGGCACACCGAGACGTCGCGTCGCAAACTGGCGAGCCGCCTGAATAACGCGCGGATCCGTTCCTTCCGGGAAAACGACACGCTTAGGGTGACTCTGCAGTCGGAGAGATAGCTTGGATATAAGTGACATGTTCGGTATGAATTAAAATTTCCGCTTAGCTTATCCCGGGAACGGCCAAGGTCAAGCCGTTCCCGCGAAACCCCGAAAACGCAGACTACCAGTTTTTCGTTGATTCGGGATAGAGAGCGTTCCACCAATCGCCGTCATCCTTAAGCCAGCGTTCGAACCAAGCCAGGTGCGACTTCATCCACTGCTTGCGGCGGTTGTATTCGGAGATGAAGTGGTCTTCCGCCTTGAAGGTTACCAGTTCGACCGGTTTGCCCAAAATCTTGAGCGCGGCAAACATTTGGACGGATTCGCCGACGGGAACATTCGTGTCCGACTGACCGTGGCAAAGCAAAATCGGCGTATTGATTTTGTCTGCGGAGAAGAGCGGGCTTTGCTCGACGAAGATATTCTTGTCCTTCCACGGGAACGAGCCGGCGGCGGCCACCGCGTTATACCCAGCCCCCCAATAGCCTTCGCCCCAGTAACTCGTGATGTCACTGATACCGGCATGCGCAACGGCAGCGGCAAAGATATCGGACCGCGTCTGCAAATACATCGTCATGAATCCGCCGTAGGAAGCACCGATACAACCGATTTTCTTCGGGTTGACGAACTCATGCTCGGCACAGAACTGCTTCACTCCTTCAATAATGTCATCCGCCGTGCGCTTGCCCCAAGCATTGACGTGGGCGGCGGAAAATTCCTGGCCGAATCCGGTTGCGCCGCTCGGCTGGAGCACATACACGACGTAGCCCTTCGAAGCCCAGAGCGGGAAGGAATAATGCGCTCCGAAGCTGCGGGAAACAGGTGTCGTCCCGCCGTAGTAATAAACGATCATCGGGTATTTTTTGCTCGGATCGAAATGCGGCGGCAAGAAATACTGTCCGGTGATTTCGACTCCTGCCGACGACGTAAAGTTCCACATCGTTTCCTTAGGCATCGCGATGTCGCGCGTCAAATGCGCACGTGAGGCGATATATTCCTTGGATTCGTTTTTCTCCAAATCGACAACGTAAGCCTTGGCCGGAACAAGAGAGCTCTGGCCGAGCGCCGTCGCCACGGGCTTAAATTCCGTCGGATGGGACGAAATCGAGAATCCGTAAACGGCTTCCGAGGGCACGTTCAGTTGCGTGTACTTGCCGTCTTCCGGCGTGTAACGGTAAACGCGCTTGAAGTCCTTGTCTTCAACGGAAAGATAAATCGCGCCGTCACCCGCCCAGCGTGCGGCAAGCACGGAGGGATTGAAGTCACGCGTAATCGGCGTGATTTTCTTTGTCGCCAAATCGAGAATGAATGCCTGCTTGTCGTACGAGTTCGCAATCATCCCTTCGGGGACATTGCGCCCGATCCCGCCGAAGCAATTCGGCCCGCCGGTCAGCAAAGCGCGTTTCCCGTCCGGAGAGAAGCTTGCCGAAAAATCGTAAAGCTCGTCCGCAATCAGTGCTTCGGATTTCATCGTATCCAAATCCAATTTATAAAGCGTGGTCTTGCCGAATTCCGGCAGCGAATAATCGATTTCGCGCGTGGAGAAGAGGACGGAATTCGAATCGCGGGAAATTGCGTGCAGGAACGTCGTCTTCGAACCGGCCGTCAGCGGGCGCATCACACCGTCGGCAAATTTGTAGAGGTAGAGATAGCTACGATCGCGGAAAGCACCCGTGCGGTCGGCGAGGTTGAGGACGCGCTTGAAGTTGTCCGTCGGATCGTTCCATTTTTCGGTTTTGGCAACGATGAATCCGGATTCGTCCGGCAGCCAGTAATAGGCGTGCGAGTCATTCGGCAGGCCTTCAACAAGCACCGTCTCTTTCTGCGCTTCGAGATCGTAAGCGACATAAGAGGCTTTCCCGTTGGCCGCCTTGCGGCGATACAGGCGGGCGCCGTTCGGCATCCACGCATAGTCCGTTCCGTTTGCGAAGAAGACGACCTTGCCGCTTGCGAGCTCGCGCACTTCCGTACGGTAGCGGGACGAGGCATCCGCCAGCAGCTCGGAAAACGTATTCATAACGTATTTACCGTTCGGAGAAAGCGTGTTGCCGGAAACATTTTCGCCTTCGTTGACATCGGCGATTGTCAGCAAGCGCGGCTCGCCGGCCTTCGGGAAAGTGATACCCGCCTTATCCGGAGCCTTATCCGAAGTGACTTCGACCTTCACCGCCGGAACCGCCTTATCCCCGGCGCTCGAAAGCGTTTTCACGAGGATTTCGTAGCGGCGCATTTCCAGAGAAACGTCTGCATTAACCGTCGCCGCGTTTGCATTCGAGTCCTGCACATTAAGTTTGTCGGCAAACTTAATGCCGTCAACATAGACTTCGCAGTACTGCGGCGTCGTCACCGAAATTTTCGCTTTGGTAAACGCTTGACTCGTCACATAAAAGCGGTAAACGCGCAATTGAGTCGCTGCGCCTTCGGCGGGAACGGTAGCTCCTTCGGGCGTAAGGAACTGATCTTTGCCGGCAGCGACCGGGGAAAACGTCAGCGATTCCGGATTCAGCACCGGCGTGCGCAAGGCCGCTTCGGTGTCGTAAGCCTTATCCTTCAGGTTTTTAACATCCGCAAAAACGGGCGCGGGAAGATTGATCGGAGCGGACACCTCGCATTCGCCGAGAACCAACCGGGTCTTTTCCGCCTTCGGGACTTCGGCGGCAACAGAGGCCGGTACTGCAGGGGTTTCTTCCGCAATCGCTGCGAGGGGGCAAAGCACCGCCGCAGCCATAAAGAGTCGTGAAAGTGTCTTGGATTTCATAAGCATGGCTTCATTTTGCCCGAATCCCAGCCTCCCCGCGACAAAAATCTCCCCCGGAGACAGGCGGATTTTATCTTCACTCAAACGGACAGATTCCCTAATCTTTCCCCACTATGACAGAAGAAGTTTTACAGGCCATTCCCCACCGCCCGCCGTTTTTGTTCATCGACAAAGTCCTCGAAACCCGCGAAGACGGCATCGTGTGTTCCCGCACCTTCCGCGCCGACGAAAAATTTTACGAAGGCCACTACCCGAACGCCCCGCTGACTCCCGGCGTCCTGCTCTGCGAAAGCGTCTTCCAAGCCGCCGCCATTTATCTGGTAAAAAAAGCACAAGCAAGCGGCGACGCCGATTTTGCCAACCGCACACCCGTGCTCTGCCGCATCGAAAACGCCAAATTCAAAGGCATGGTTTTCCCCGGCGACGAAATCATTATCGACGTCAAAGACGGCGAAACGCTCGCCGGATTCTACTACCTTTCCTCCAACGTGCGTTGTAACGGCAAGATCGTGCTCCAAATCAAGTTTGCGCTTGCCATGATCGAAAAGAAATAAGCCCGCCATGAACCGCGCCCTCCAATCAAACGGGAAACAGCTACTGACGGGAGCCGCCCTTTTGCTTGCCCTTGCCTGCCCGGCAATCGCCCGGGAAAATCCGCCCACCGGCCCTGGCGACGACAAGGAAACAAGCCTCCGCTCCGCCGTCACCGAGTTTGTCCGCGAAGACCTTTCCGACGAAGCACAAAAAGCATTTGCCGCGCTAAAGCAAAAAGCCGAGAAAGGCGATGCCGCCGCGCAGGCAGAGCTCGGAGACGCCTACGTCAAAGGCGCAGGCACGCCGGTCGATTACGAGCAGGCGCGTCTGTACTACGAACAGTCCGCCGCACAAGGCAACGCAAACGGGCTCCGCGGCTTGGGGTTGCTTTACATGCACGGCTACGGAGTCAAAAAAGACCCGAAGAAAGCCCTGGGATACATGCGCGATGCCGCCGAAAAAGGCGATGCCAAGGCGCAATACAATCTAGCCCGACTCTATTTCGGCACCGGCATTTCCGCCGATAAAGCCGAAGGGATTAAGTGGCTGAAGAAGGCCGCAGAGAAAAACTACGCCGCCGTACAATCGCTCTTGGGAACGATTTACTGGGAAGGCGACGGAGTCCCCGCAGACGCAAAGGAAGCCGTCAAATGGTGGACGCTCGCCGCCGAACAAGGCGACACGCAAGCGGAAACGGCGCTCGGGAAAGTTTACCTCGAAGGCAAAAGCCTGCCGAAGGATTACGAACGCGCGTTTGCCTACCTCAGCAAAGCCGCTCCCAAAGGCAATGCCGACGCGCAAAAAATGCTCGGCATCTGCTACATGGAAGGCCACGGCACCAACAAAAGCCTTTTTGAAGCCGAAAAGTGGTTCGAAAAAGCCGCCAAACAAAAGAATCCGGAAGCGGCCGGACTCCTCGGCGAAATCAAGATTCACCAAAACAATGATACCGACGCACTAAAGTGGCTGAAATTCGCCGCCGAAAACGGCTATGCTCCGGCGCAACGCCACCTCGGGATGTCTTACCTGCTCGGCAAACTCGGGCTTTCCCGCGACCGCAGCGAATCCGAAAAATGGCTCAAAAAAGCCGCAGACGCCAACGACTGGGAAGCGCAAAAGGGCTTGGGCGTCCTCTATTACTCCGGAAGCAACAACACCGAATCCGAAAAATGGCTGCTGAAGGCCGCAGAACAAAAAGTCGATGCGGAAACAGCCTGTACGCTCGGCCTGCTCTACCTCCGCGGAGTTTCCGGCGTAGCGGATTTCGCCAAAGCGGAATCCTGGCTAAAAAAAGCCGCCGACCAAAACCTGACCATCGCCTACAAACCGCTCGCCGCCGTATACATGCAGCAAAACAACACGATGGAAGCCGAAAAGTGGTTCCTGAAAGCCGCTGAAAACGGCGATGCCGAATCACAGGGCATCCTCGGCATGATGTACCTTTCCGCCGGGAAACTCATTGACGCAGAATTCTGGCTCAAGAAAGTCGCCGAAGCCAACCATCCCGAGGCCTACAAACCGCTTGGCATGATTTGCATGCAACAGGGAAATCTTTTCGAGGCGGAAAACTGGCTCAGAAAAGCCGCGGAAATGAACGACCCCGAAGCCCAGATGCTTCTCGGCATGCTCTACCTCAAGGGCATCTCGGGAACGCCGGACTTCGCTCAGGCCAAGGAATGGTTCCGCCGCGCCGCCGAAAACGGCAACAAAGACGCCCGCACCATCCTCGAACAACTCGAACAGGCTGCCAGCGCACTTCAATAAATTAATTAAAAGCACAGCATTCATGAACTTTTTAAAACTGGAAGGTAAAAAAATCGTCGTCACCGGCGTCGCCAATCGCAAATCCGTCGCCTGGTTTACGGCCAAGACACTCGAAGAAGCCGGCGCACAGGTAATCTATTCCGTGCGCTCGCAAACCCGCGCCGAATCGCTCGCCAAACTACTTGAAGGCAAGCCCGTTTACATTTGCGACGTCGAACACGAAGAAGCCATTCCCGCGCTTGCCGAAGCCGTTATCCGAGACCACGGTCCGATCGACGGCCTCGTCCACAGCATCGCATTCGCCAATTACGCGGAAGGATTTAAGCCGTTTCACGAGACGAAGCGTTCCGACTTTCTGCAGGCGACAGCGATTTCGGCCTTCTCGCTCGTCGAGCTCTCCCGCGCCTTTGCGCCGGGCATGAACCCGGGAGCCGCCGTCGTCTCCGTCGGCATTTCCTCGCAGGTCACCGCAGCAAACTACGGATACATGTCGCCGATTAAGGCCGCCCTCGAATCCGCCTCCCGCTTCCTGGCAAAATCCTTTGCCGCGCAGGGAATCCGCTTCAATTCCGTTAACGCCGGCCCACTCAAGACTTCCGCCTCGGCAGGCATTCCCGGCTATCTCAAAAACTACCTCTTCGCCGAAAAACTCACGATGCGCAAAGCCAATATCACGACGCAGGAAGTTGCCAACACCATCGTGTGGCTGCTCTCTCCGCGCTCGTCCGGCGTAAACGCGCAATCCGTCGTCGTCGATGCCGGCATGGGTTGGAACTTCTTCGAAGAAAGCGTCGTCGAAAAAGCCACCGAACTCTAAGCGGCGATTCACATACAGCACGGGGAAGGCAGAGACATAATCATAGTCTCACGGCCTTCCCCGCTGTTTTTCCCGAAATCCGGAAAATGTAAAAATGACGACGGGCAACCTACCCCTAAGTTGCCCGTCTTATTTTCTATATCTCGTTGCTTATTACCCCATCTCTCACTAAGTGAGAGAAAAACTTAATTTTCTACTTATGAAATATTTTTTATTAATTCATTGCAAGCACTTTTTGAAAATTCCTCCCAAACCCGTATAAATAAAGGAAAGAAATTTCAAAACACCATTTCTAAACGCAAGAAAAGCAGATAGAATTTGAATGTTCCTGCGAAAACACAGGCTCTATTTTTTGTTCGCAGGAAAGCGGCGTTTCAGCTTTACTGAGAACTTTCGAAAAACAAAACATGACAGAAAAATCACTCAGAGTGCTCATTATCGGCTCGGGCGGACGCGAACACGCGTTGCTCAAGGCCTGCAAAGCCAGCCCGCTCGTGGCTGCGGTTGCCGTCGCCCCCGGGAACGGCGGGATGGAACAGGAAGCCATTTGCTATCCGCTGAACGTCACGGATGTTCCGGCGATTGTCGCCTTGGCCAAACGCCTGGACGCCAACTTTGTGATTGTCGGCCCCGAAGCTCCGCTCTCGGTCGGCGCTGTCGATGCGCTCGTCGCCGAAGGCATTCCGGTTTACGGTCCGACCAAAGCCGGCGCGATACTCGAAGCGAGCAAGACCTTTACCAAGGATTTTCTGATGCGCCACGCCATTCCGACAGCTTGGGGCAAGAAATTCACGTCCTCGGAAGAAGCCGTTGAATTCCTCGCCGCGCAGAAATTCCCGATTGTCATCAAGGCTAGCGGGCTCGCCGCAGGCAAAGGCGTTATCATCGCCGAAGATTACGACGCCGCCTGCTCTGCCGTTTACGATATGCTCGACGAAAAATGCTTTGGAAACGCCGGCGCCGAGATCCTGATTGAAGAATTTATGGAAGGCGAAGAAGCCTCCATCATGCTGATGGTTTCGGAAGATAAATACGTCATGCTTCCGGCCAGCCAAGACCATAAGCGCGTGGGCGACGGCGATACCGGACCGAACACCGGCGGCATGGGTGCTTACGCCCCCGCTCCGGTCGTAACGCCGGAGGTTGAAAAAGCCGTTATCGAAACCATCGTCGAACCCACCCTGAAGGGCTTGCTCGCAGACGGTATCCGCTACCGCGGCACCCTTTACGTCGGCATCATGATTACGGCAGAAGGCCCGAAGGTCGTTGAATTCAACGCACGCTTCGGAGACCCGGAATGCCAGGTTCTGCTCCCGCTTCTGAAGACTGACCCCGTCCAGCTCATGTACGACTGCGCGACGGGAACGCTCGACCCGAGCAAGGTCGAATTCCGCGACGGCTTTAACATCATCGTCGTCCTCGCCGCCCAGGGCTATCCGAGCACGCCGCGCAAGGGCGATGTCATCAGCTTCCCGAGCAAATTGCCCGCAGACACCGCCATTCTCCACTCGGGGACGGAACGCGAAGATTCCGGCGATATCGTTACCGCCGGCGGCCGCGTCCTCGGCGTTGTCGCGCACGGAACAACGCTCGCAACCGCCGCGCAAAACGCGTACGCGCTGATTGAAAAAATCCGTTTCGAAGGTATGCATTTCCGCCGCGACATCGGCGCCCGCCAGCTCAAGCGCGACGGCGTTTAAGCGGCACATATCCGTTATAAAACGATGCCCGAAGACGCGAGCATTGTCGGCGTACTCGAACGCATCGTTTTTTATAACGACGAAAATTACTTCACCATCGGCGAAGTCAAATTGTCGGAGGGTTCCCGTGAAACCGTAACGGTAACGGGAACGCTTCCGGCTGTTCAATGCGGCGAGACTCTTGAACTTACGGGGACGTGGATTTTAAACAAAAACTACGGCCGCCAATTCAAGATTGCGAGTTTCAAATCCAAGCTTCCGTCGAGCGTACACGGCATCCGGAAATACCTCGGGAGCGGTCTGATACCCGGCATCGGCAAGGCTTACGCCGAACGCATTGTCGCGCATTTCGGGGCCGACACACTCCGCATCATTTCCGAGGAATCCGCCCGTCTTAAAGAAATTCCCGGCATCGGTGCCGGCCGCGTCAAAGCGATTAAAGAGTCTTGGGAAGAACAAAGTGCGTTGCGGGAAATCATTATCTTTCTCCAGACTTACGGCGTCACCTCCGCCCAATGCACGCGCATCGTCAAAACCTACGGCAACGGTGCCAAGAAAATCCTTCAGGAAAATCCGTACCGCCTCGCCAGAGATATTGACGGCATTGCTTTTCCCACAGCCGACAAAATTGCCCGCAATCTCGGTCTGCCCAATGAAAGCGAACGCCGCATCGAAGCCGGTATTCTTTACGCCATCGACAGCGCAGAGCTCGACGGCCACACGGCGCTTCCGCAGGAAGAGCTACAAAAGAGCGCGGCAGAATTGCTCGACGTCCCTGCCGACCTCGTTGCAAAAGGGCTCGCGGCCTTAATCAAAAAGAAGCAATTGATTCCCCTGCCCGGCTCGGAGCTGAATCTGCTTCAAAAAAGCGATCAGGAAGCGGCGGAACGGGAAATTGCCGCTTGCGTCCATGCGCTCACCCGAACGCCGGACCGTCTTCCGCCGATTAAGATCGAGCGTGCCGTTCTTTGGGCCGAGGAACACGCCGGTTTTGAATTTGCTCCGGAACAGAAAAAAGCCGTCGCAACCGCGCTCGCCGAAAAATTTTCCATTATCACCGGCGGTCCGGGAACGGGGAAGACCACGATTCTGCTCGCCGTCTGCTCGATTTTACGCGCCAAAAAAGTCCGCATCACGCTGGCGGCCCCGACCGGGCGCGCCGCACAACGCATGAGCGAAACCACCGGCCTTCCCGCAGGGACAATCCACCGCCTGCTCAAACCGGAACCCTTACTCGGCGGCTTCGTTCACAATGAAAATTATCCGCTCGAGACCGACTTCGTCGTCGTGGATGAAACCTCGATGCTCGACAACAAGCTGGCCTCGGCGCTCCTGCGTGCCATCCCGCCGGAAGCCCACTTGGTCTTCGTCGGCGACGTCAACCAGCTCCCGAGCGTCGGCGCCGGCAATGTTTTGAGTGACCTAATTGAGTCCGCCCGCGTTCCCGTGACGCGCCTTTCCGCCGTATTCCGCCAAGGCAAGCGCTCCGGCATCGTCACGACGGCGCACGCAATTCTGCAGGGAGATGCCCGTCCGCCGGAGCCGCGCCAGCTCTCCGTTTACGATTTCAACCCCGAGCGCGACATTCATTTCATCCATGCGGATTCGGCCGAAGACTGCTGCAAAAAAACCGTCGAATTGGCCACCCGCGCCATCCCGCGTCTGCTCGGCCTGCGTTCTTCCGAATCCATTCAAATCCTCGTCCCGATGCACCGCGGCAACGTCGGCGTCCAGAACATGAACGGGCTTTTGCAAAAGGCGTTTAAACCTGCGACGGCGCAAAGCGTTCCCGGCCCCGGCGGCACTCGCTTTGAAGTCGGCGACAAGGTGCTGCAAAATAAAAACAATTACGACAAAAACGTTTTCAACGGCGACTTGGGCTATATCGAAAACGTCTTTCCGGAAACCGGCGGCGTACGCGTACGCTACGCGGAAAGCAGTGTCGATTACACCCGCAGCGAGCTGAGCGAATTGCAACTCGCCTACGCCATTACAATTCACAAATCGCAAGGCTCGGAATTTCCCGCCGTCATCATTCCGCTCGTCAAAGGGCACTTCATGATGCTCCGCCGCAACCTGATTTACACGGCGATTACGCGCGGCCGCAAAAAAGTTTTCATCGTCGGCGAACCGGCGGCCTACGCGATGGCGGTCAAAAACGCCGAATCCGCGCGCCGCTACACCGGGCTTCCCGCAAAACTCGCCGAATAGCCCGAAGCACGCCGGCTTACGCGTGCGCTTCGAGCCAGTTGCTTCCCGCCGTCGCCTCGGCAACGAGCGGCACGGCAAGCGGAAACGCCGCACTCATTTCCTCGGAAAGCAAGGCTTTGACCTTTTCCGTCTCTGCAACAGGCGTTTCGACAATGAGTTCGTCGTGAATCTGGAGCACGATTCTGGCGGCGGGCACTTCTTTTTTCAAACGGGCATGAACGCGGAGCATTGCAATCTTAATGATATCCGCCGCCGAGCCCTGAATCGGAGCATTGAGCGCAACGCGTTCGCCGAAGGCACGGATATTGTGATTACTCGCCTTGAGCTCGGGCATCGCACGCCGGCGGCCCAGCAAGGTCGCGACAAAGCCGTCTTCCTTGGCTTTTTCGACGACTTTTTTCATGTACTCGCGCACGCCGGCGTACTTGTCGAGATAGCTTTCGATATAGTGTTTGGCGGCCTTGCGCGTGATCCCGAGCGATTTTGAGAGAGAAAATTCCCCCACGCCGTAAACAATTCCGAAATTCACGGCCTTGGCATGGCGACGCATCGTCGGTGTAATCTGGATGGGATCGACGCCGAAGACGCGACACGCCGTCACCGCGTGAATGTCGCCTCCTTGGTTAAAGGCCTCCCGCATGGCCGCATCGTCGGCGATGTGTGCGAGCACGCGCAATTCGATCTGGGAATAGTCGGCATCGACGAGTGCGTTTCCGTTGCCGGCGACAAACATGCGGCGCACTTCGTTGCCGAGTTCTCCGCGCGTAGGAATATTTTGCAGATTCGGATTGGAAGAGCTGAGCCGGCCGGTCGCCGTTGCCGTCATATTAAACGTCGTGTGGATGCGCCCGTCGGCAGCAATGGCGGCGATGAGACCGTCGGCAATGGTTTTAAGTTTCGCGAACTGGCGGAATTCGATGATTTTGGCAACGGCGGGATGCAACGGCGCAAGCTCCTTTAGGACATCGGCATCGGTGGAATAACCGGTTTTCGTCTTTTTTCCGGCGGGAAGCCCGAGCTTTTCAAAAAGCACCTCGCCGAGTTGCTTCGGAGAATTGAGATTAAATGACGTCCCCGCAAGTTCAAAGACAGCCTGTTGCGCGGCCGTCGCGGCCTTGTCCATTTCGGCGGCGAATTCTTCGAGCTTGGTGCGATCGGCGGCGATACCGTGAAACTCCATTTCGGCGAGCACACGGCAAAGCGGAAATTCGATTTCGCGGTAAAGCCGGGCCATCCCCGCCTGCTCAAGCGCAGGAAGCTGTTTTTCAAAGACTTCGCTCATTTCCCGGGCATTTTCGGGCATCGGCGGTTTTTTGAGCGGATCGAGCAGATAATCCGCAAGTGCCAAGTCGAAAATAAAGCCTTCCGCCGGAAGATTTTCTTCAAAGCATTTTCTGAAAATAGCCTTCAGGTTGGAGGCAACCTTCCTGATATCGGACGCAAAAAGTTTTTCAAGGAAGCGGCGGCGCTCATCGGAAGGCAGTCCGGCGAGATCGACGGAAGCATGCTGCTCCCCTGCGAGAATTTCCGCGCGGGAGAAATCAACGCCGCTTTCATTTTCCGGGAACAGCAAAAAGCTCCGCTCCGCGCTACGGCAAGCCGCAAGCAGGGAGTCGAGCTCTCCGTTTCCCGCCGGTGCCGCGACGGCTCCGGAAAAAAGCGGCAGATCGGCGTTTTCCGCCTCGGGCGGAGCCAGATTCCACTTGGCGATGAGCTTCGAGAATTCAAGCTTTTTGAAGAGCAAGTCGGAGG
>JAZRTJ010000066.1:0-3587 GCA_045651925.1 Candidatus Spyradenecus sp.
CGGATAGTGTCGCCGATGCCGTCAACGAGAAGCGAGCCGATGCCGATTGCCGACTTGATGCGTGCGTCTTCGCCCTCGCCGGCTTCGGTGACGCCGAGGTGAATCGGATAGTCCATGTGCTCGGCATTCATCTTTTCGACGGCGAGGCGATAGGCTTCAATCATGACTTTCGGGTTCGACGATTTCATCGAAAGCACGAGGTCGCGGAAGTTTTCCGCTTCGCAGATGCGGACAAATTCAAGGGCGGCTTCCACCATGCCGGCGGGCGTGTCGCCGAAGCGGCGCATCGTGCGTTCCGCCAGTGAACCGTGGTTGGTGCCGATGCGTAGCGTGCGACCGAGTTCTTTGGCGCGGCGAATCAGCGGGGCAACGGCTGCGTGGATGCGTTCGAGCTCTTCCGCATATTCTTTGTCCGTATAATCGCGTGCTTCGGCGGAACGTTTGTCCGCGTAATTGCCCGGGTTGATGCGGACCTTTTCGACATGCTCGATGGCTTCCATCGCCGCGGCGGGCAGGAAGTGGATGTCGGCGACGAGCGGTTGCGAAAATCCGGCGGCGCGGAATTGCTCGCGAATCGGCTTGAGCGCCTGTGCGGCAGCGACACTCGGAGCCGTGATGCGAATCAGCTCGCTTCCGGCTTCCGCGAGGCGGATGCACTGGGCGACGGTCGCGGCGACGTCGAGCGTGTTCGACGTCGTCATCGATTGGATACGAATCGGATTGTTGCCGCCGATGCCGACGGTGCCGCCGACGAGGATTTCGCGGGTCTTGCGGCGAATCGTGTTAAAGCGTGAGATGGCGTAGCTCATAGGGAATAAGGGATACGGGAAATGAAAAATTAGGCAGCGGGCCAGATGCCGTTGCGGACGAGTGCGCCCGAGGCGTTCTCCGCCCATCCTTTGTTGGCGAGCGGGGATGCGGGAGACGGATGGATGACCGTCGAGTATTTCACGGGAAGGCCGTCGCAGGCGCGCATGGCGGCCTTTTGGGCGAAGGCGCCGACGCCGACGAGCCATTCCGGCTCAAGCAATTCCGTCAGTCTGCGCAGAAATGCGTCGCAAGGTGCGAGCACGGCGTTGCGTTCTTCGGGGACGAGATCTTCCGGCGTGAGATTTTTCCCGCGGGGATTGTCCGCCGTAAAGAGTAGCGGGCAGAAATTGGTGACAAAGTGTTCTTCGAAGAAGCGTTCCGGCGTGACGAAGCGTTCTTTGAAAAGCCCCCAGAGCCTTCTTCCGCTGACTTCCGAGCGCTTGCAGGCAAAGCCTTCAACCGGTTTCGCCGGGTGTTCCCGATCGGGATGGCCGACGAATCCGAAGATGCCCAGCCAATTCTGGACGGCATCGATTTCGCCGAACGGAACGCCGGTCTGCGCCATGCCGAAGGGACCGGGATTCATGCCGATGAAGATGACGCGCTTTTTGCCGGCTGCGTAACGTTCAAGAAATGCTTCGTGAGTTTCCCGCGCGTACTCGAGCGGATTGTAAACGTAGGCGACGGGATCCGAGAAGCGGAGTGCGGAGACGGCGTCGGAAAGTTCGCGCGTCGCGTCGATGACTTGCTGTGCGAGTGTAGGCATGAGGGCTGTGATTATCGGGTTGCTGTCGTGAATTCCCAGGGAAGGCGGGCATAGATGCAGTTCGGATCGTTGAGAGCACGCAGGTTTTTCCAGAGCGTTTTGAATTCGCGGGAGAGCGTTTCCGTCGGCGAATTCTTTTCCCCGAGAGCACGGGATGCAAAAATGAAGGGAGCGTTTTCCGGCGCGGCGAGCGCATCCGCAAGTTGCTGGTAGGGATTGACCGAGCCCGGATACTGGCACAATTGTGTGTTCGGGGTGTCCAAGAGCTTGCGGGTGTAATTGATGGCCGCGGCCAGACCGCCGATTTCATCCACCAATGCGTGTTGCTTGGCGGCACGGCCGTCCCAGATTCGACCTTCGGCAAGTTCTTTTACGCGGGCTTGCGGGAGCTTGCGGCTTTGAGCGACGAGCAGGGTGAAGCGGTCGTAAATTTTATCGACCGATTTTTGGAAAACTGCGAGTTCCTGCGGCGTCTGCGGGCGGCGGATTGTCCCGAGTTCCGCGAACGGCGCACTGGTAATGGCGGACGTCGAGACACCGATTTTATTGCCGAGCGCTTCGAGATTGGGCAATACGCCGAAAACGCCGATGGAACCTGTGATGGTCGTCGAATCGGCGAAAATTCTCTGTGCGGGCGTGGAAATCCAGTAGCCGCCGCTCGCTGCGACGTCCCCCATTGATACGACGACGGGCACTGTTTGCGCGGCCAATTCCAACTCCCGACGAATTTGTTCGCTGGCAAACACGGAGCCGCCCGGACTGTTGACGCGCAGGACGATGGCGAGAACATTCGGGTTGGCACGCAGGTCGCGAAGCATCTCGGCGAGGCGTTCTCCGCCGACATTGTCAATTGCTCCGTAGCCGTCAACGATTTCGCCCTCGGCATAGACGACGGCGATTTGGTTTTCGACATCTGCCGGCGCGGCGTTGAGCGCGGGGATTGCGGCAATTGATTTTTGTTCGATGTAATCGGCTAAATCGATCTGGCGGAAAGAATTGAGCAATTCATCGTACGAACCGAAGGTGCAGACGGCTTCGATTGCCTGATCCTTGTAAAATGTTGTGTCGGCGAGCCGTTGTTCCAAGGCATTTTGAGCGTCGATGAAGCCTGCTTGCTCGGAAAGGTCTTTGAGGATTTCCGGCGAAATTTTTCGTCCGCTCGCGATGCCGTCGAGGATGCAGTGCCACTGCGTGCGGAGGATGGTTTCTCGTTGACGGCGGTCTTCGGCGCTCATCGTGTCCGCAATCATCGGCTCCACGGCGGCTTTGAATTTACCGACCTTGACGATTTGAATGCCGATGCCGAGGTTTTCGAGAGCTTTTTTGAAATAAACACCGTCGGAGCTGATACCGTTGAGGGGAATTTCGGCAAGCGGGTGGATCCAGATTTTATCCGCGGAGCTTGCGAGAAAATAATTGCCGAGAGTCGGCGAGGGCAGATAGGCGAGGACCGGTTTTCCGGACTGACGGAAATCGCTCAGTGCTTTCCGCAGTTCTTCGAGTGTGGGAAGCCCGGCGGGGCAGTTGGCGCCCGAGAGGAAAATACCCGAGATTTTCGGATCTTTTTTGGCTTCGGCGACTGCGAGGAGCGTGTCGAGCAGACCGTAAGCCCCGTGTCCTTGGGCGAGCAGGGTGTCGTTGCGGTTGTAGGCACTGAATGTCGGGTGATCCGAAAAACCGCGGGAAAGGTCGATGACGAGAAAGCTTCGGGGCTGAAGGGGGGCGGCGTTGCCGGAGCTACTTTCGGAAACGAGAGAGCTGAGCGCCAAGATCACAAGGAGCAACGGGAGGCCTGCGAGTGTCACGATGCCGAGGCAGGAGCCGAAGTAGCTTGCGAAAAAGGACTTGAGGAACGATTTCATGGAACGAACGATAAAGTGCCGGTGCGACGGGGGCGATTCTTTTTAACAAAAACGCCCTCCTGGATTCACGAGGGCGTTTGATCTCGGACAGCGATTAGTAGGGTCGATTGACTTCGCCGGCGAGGTCCGTCAGGGCCTTGTCGAATTCT
>JAZRTJ010000067.1:0-11639 GCA_045651925.1 Candidatus Spyradenecus sp.
CCTTGCGGGAGCACACAGTCGGATTGTTACCTCGGGACAGCGGGGACGCGTTCGGTGTTTACCTCTACGAGGTCTTCCTCGGAGAGTATCACTCGGACATTGCCAAGTTTATCTCGGCCGAAAAGCTGGCGCTTCACCCCGAGGCCGGCGCGCGCCCCCTAGGGGGCGTCATAGGGGGGGATTCTTCTTCGGCCACTCAAAGTCTTGCTTCCAATCCCCAACCTTGTAGTCTCTCTGTAACCTTAGAAGTGTAACCTATCTCTGACTCTAAAGTGTTACCTATGTCTGACTGAGCCCCTTGGCTCTTTAAGCTCTCATCCTATTTCGGAACCTGACAATTTACGTTGCGCGCCTGTTTTGTCGGGCGTTTACTAATGAGACGATGCTCGAGAATCTCCGACAGACCCATTTGCTTTGCCCTCATTTCTTCACCGGAATGTTTTTCGTGTTGGGGGCGATTGTCGGCAGCTTCCTTAACGTTTGTATTCTGCGTATTCCCCGCGGGGAGAGCGTGGCGACTCCGGGTTCGCATTGCGCCTGCGGGAAACCGATTCCGCTTTGGAATAACATCCCGATTCTTTCGTGGTTTATTTTGCGCGGGAAGGCATCGTGCTGCGGGAGAAAGTTCAGTATTCGCTATGCGGCAATCGAGGCGTTGACTGGGTTGCTTTTCGCTGCGGCCTGGCATTATTACCCGTGGCAGGAAGCCGTCGCGCTTATGGTGTTTTGCGCTTTCGGAATCGTGCTCGCGTTTATCGATTGGGACACGATGTATTTGCCGGATTGCGTGAATGCTCCCTTTGTCGTCTCGGGATTAGCGCTTTCGTTTTTTCTGCCGGAAATACACGGCGAAGTCCCCGCCCGTATTCAGGGAGACATGCTCGTTGCGGGCCTGCACTACGGATTGGTTCCTGCGGTGATCGGCCTGGCGGTCGGCGGGAGCCTGTCGTATTGGATGCGCTATTTTGCTTCCGTGATTATGCGGCGCGAGGCGATGGGCGAGGGCGACGTCATTTTGCTCGGCGGCATCGGGGCTTTCTTCGGTTGGAAGGGAGCCGTGTTCGCGTTTTTTGCGTCGGCGTTTCTCGGTTTGGGTGCGACGCTTTTTCAGAAGTTTTTCGGTAAGGAAATTCCTGCCGATTCGCGCGCGACGGAGGCCTCGCGGCTTTCGCTTGAAGGCGACGAAGAAGCCGCGGAGATGTTTTCAAGTATCGGCTCGCGTCCGTTCCCGCTCGGCCCCTGGCTCCTGCTTGGCGCCCTGATTTATTGTGCCTGCGGGGACGCTTTTTACGCCCGCGTCTTCCCGTTTTTGGCGAAGTAGGCCTTATTTTCGGCCGAAGCTTTAGGTTCGGGCCTTCAAACTGGAAGATCCGTTATTCGGGGAGTTTTTATATTTAAAAGTTTTTCGAAAATTTTTGTTGGCATTTCGGTTCGGGAGCTTACTATGTCTTGAAACTTTACCCTACTTGTATTCTATGAAAAGCAGATTCCCCTTTCTCTCTCGCTTTCAACTGATTGCGCTCGCGGGCTTTGCCGCGTCCCTACTTTGCCCGACTGCCGAAGCGGGACTGATGCACGCCGATATCGATCAGCGGACATACACGGATTTCGCCCAGAATTTAGGCCGCTATAAAGTGACCGGCGTCAGCACGCTCCTTCAGGCAATTCGCGAGAAAGACGGCGGAATCCTACTCGTAAATAAGGACGGAAAAACAACGGGAACAATTTCCCTCGCGCAGGGCATGATTGATTTCAGCGGCGTGGAGGACATGCCCGGCTGGTTCCACGGCGCGGGAGCTGCGCTGGGAAACAATTTCATTGCGACGGTCGCACATAACAACGCCGCTTTCAGCGCGTCTTTCGGCGGGAGCGAACTGGGTGCGGGTCATGCGATTGTTTACCGGACTATAGTAGCCCCGGAACTTTACGGGGGAGCCGATTATGCTCTGCTGCGACAGAATAAAATTTTCACGGATGTCGTCGGGGCCGCACTTTACAGCGGCGCGGAAACGGACGAAGAAGTCAAAAATACGATTATCGGGCAAAAAATTTATCGTGCCGGAGCAGGGACGCAGTGGAAGTATCCGGGCTACAACCAGATTGCAAAAAATGTCGGCGACGGCTACACGTTTTTGTCCGGCGGGATTATTACTGCGACGGGTTCCGGCCTGACTTCGGAAGGAAGCTACACAATTTCTTGGACCTTGGATCGCTCGGCGAGCGGGGTTAACGAAGACAATCCTCTGGCGATTGCCACGACCGGCGGCGACTCCGGAAGCTCCAACTTCGTTTACAATGAAAAAGCCGGAAGATACGAATACATTTCCGCGCTCAGCGGCGGTGTGACGACGATTACCGGAGGCTTGAATAGCGCGGACTTTTCCAAGACGCAGGGCTCCGTCGAATGGACGAAAAAGACGATGGCGGGCTTTACGAAAGAAATCGATATGCGCTCCGTGACGACGGCGACGCTCGGAGCCGTCAGCGCGGCAACGGCGGACAAGGCGGCGACGGGCACGATTACGGTCGGTAATCAAACGATTGAGTTTCTCGGTGTCGCGTCAGGGACACACACGTGGAAAGATCTTTCTCCCGAAAAAGACAAAGCCAATTGGTACGCCTACGGAAACAACTACCAAAACGGCGTCAACGGCTTGGGGAATACGCATAATCTGGTTTTCACGGGAAGCGACTCGGAAGCGAATCACACGATTACGCTGAATGCGACGGTCGATACCGGTATCGGCTACACGGAATTTAACAACGGGAAATTCACGGTTTCGTCGGTAAACGGCGGGAGCTACATGCTCAATTCCGCCGGCTACGTCGTCAACAAAGACGCGGAGGTGCATTTAACGCTGACGAACGCTGCGAATTACATGCGCGAGTGGCGCAAAAACGGCGAAGGCGATTTGTACATCGAAGGAAGCGGCGACACGAATGCGCTTTTGGCGGTCGGCGGTAGCGGTAAGGTCTATTTGCAACGCGAAGGCGGTTATTCCGGCTACAATGTTTTGGCATCGAGCGGCGCGACCGTCGTTATCAAAGATACGAAGCAAATTGCGCGGGACTTTACTTTCGGGCTCAATGGGGCGACGCTCGACATGAACGGCAATTCGATGGATTGGTACACGACGAATACCAATGTTGCCGCAGATAATTTCAGTATCAATGCGCTGACCGACGAAGCCGTTATTACGAACACGGGAACGCAGGCGACGACGCTCACGTACAAGCAGGGCGGCGCGACGACGTTCAAGGGTTCGTTTAAAGACGCGGCTTCGGGAGCGATTAAAATCGTCGCCGATGCGGGAGCGGAATCCGTTTGGACGCTTAACGGCATTGTTACGGATTTGAGCAAAAACACCGAAAGCGGTTTTGAAGTCAAAAGCGGGAAGGTCATTTTGGCGGGAACGAATACCGTCCACGGCAAGGGTTCGGTGAATTATTCGTCCGACGTGTTTTTCTCCGAGGACGATTGGCACTACGCCGACGCGCAGATGAAGGTGGCGGTACAAAGCGGAGCCGTTTTTGAACTCGGCTCGCACGCGCGCCTGAAAGGGGATATCTCCGTCAACGGCGGGACCTATATTATGCGCGAAGGCGTGCGCCGCCAAATGGAATACATCGAAGGCGGCCTGATCAAGGAAGACACTTACGCGTGGAGCGATTACTACGGGCATCACGGCAATACGATGCTCAGCAATGGTACGATGGAAGTCGAGTTTTCCTCCGGGACGACGGCAAACACGACTTATGCCGGAAATATCACGGGCAACGGGACGCTTACCGTGGATGCCGCAGACGGGTCGTTTACCCTGACGGGAAATAATACGTTTACGGGCGAACGTTCGGTCGTTGGCGGAACTCTGATTGTCGAAGACGCTGCTGCGGCCGGAAATACGAAGTGGAAAGTCGGCGAAAAGGGCGTGTTCTATGCGCAAAATGCGACAGGAACGGAAATGCTTACTTATATCGATCAGGCTTCTAACGGCGTGCTGGCCCTCGGGAAAGACGATACGCAAGTTAATCTTTCTTCGCACAAAAATCTCATCGTCGGTGCTTTGGCGGGGAAGGTTATTCAATACGGAACGCAAGGAACGTCCGAGACCCTGACGGCCGTCGATAATGCTTGGCGCCTCGGCGGAGGCGGCGGCGAATTGGTCGTCAACTACCACCTGACGGGAGCGAACAAACTCATTCTCGGCAACGCGCATGCAAAAGGCGTCGTCACGATGACCAACGAAAAGAATGATTTTACGGGCGGTATCGACTTCATGGGAAGCGGCGTGACGCTCGAGTACAGCAGCGAGGCGGCGATTAAAAACATCACCCTCAATCTCAGCTACGGCAACCGCACCGCGATGACGGGTTTGCTCGACAATATCGCGAAAACATCCAACGGGATTCTCCTGCAGTACAATGCCGGGCAGGCGCTGGATTTGAGCGGGCATAAAGAACTTTCGCTCGGCGCAAACGGCAATCTGGATTACACGGGGAAAATCTCCGTCGCGGAAGGACAGGCTTATCGCCTTTCTGCGGCGAACGGCACTTTTACCGTTCATTCGGAAATCGGCGGCGCGCACGACATCGTCGTCGATGCCCAAACTTATACCGGCGGCACGATAAAGCTGAATAACCTCAAAGACTTTACGGGAGCGCTGACGGTTGCCGGCTACGACGGCACGAAGACGAACAATACGACGGGCTCGATTACGTTAGAAGTCACACAAGACGATGTGTTGAATGCCGCCAAGGGCGTCACCGTTAAAGCCGGTGCCACGCTCAACATCGGCGACACGACGCAGAAAATTACGAATCTCGTTTTGGAATCCGGGGCGACTTTATACGGCAATCGCTTGGAAAGCGCGACCGATACCAAGGCGAGCGAGCTGCATCTTACGATTGATAATCTGAGCAAGTTTCAGGGCAGCATTAACGTCGCAACGATTCATAAGTATGGTGAAAACACTTTGGAATTGGATGGTGCCGCCAATTTCAAATGTGCGAATCTCATTATCGAGGAAGGCGACGTTAAATTAACGGGAATGGTCTTTGTTAATATCGGCGGATTGTCCTTAAACGACCACACGCTGTATTTAAACGGACAGACACTCTATCTCGGGGTAATCATGGAGGACGGCGGAAAAATCGATGCTTCTGCCCGTGGCTCTGCTTTCTCCGGATATAGCAATATCAAGGGTATTTCCGGAACTGCTTATGTTAATAACGGCGGGAATGATTTTAGTTTATCCGCAAACGTGATTGCTGCTGCGGGAGCAAAGATTCGTTTGGAGGGCTCCGGGAAATGGACTTTCTCCGCGGCCGGGTACAATACGGTCGGGGTTGGCGGTGGAGGAACTCTGCAGGTGGAAGCTCCGACGTTGACGTTTACGAACGCTTCAGACCTTATCGCCGTCGGCGGGACTTTGGAGTTGCTTTCTTCTGCTGGAAGTAAAGAGGTTACGATTGATTTTGCGGGGACGGGAAGCTCGGCATCGCAGGAGTTGAATTTTAATACCATTCTCATAGACGATAAGAGCCTGACGCTCGAAGAAAACACGAATAAGAATGCGAAGTTTTCCATCGGCCGTCTGAACGGCTCCGGAAGCGTGACTTGGAATGCGGATTTAAATACGTCCGCGAACGGAACTGCGGACGCGTCGCGTTTGGTGTTCACGAATGAAGGAAATTTCTCCGGAACCGTGACGGCGAAGCGTACTGCAAACGGAAACAGCTACAATACCTTCGTTGAGCTCGCGCATGACAAGGCGCTGCAAAACGCGACGCTCGACCTGCAGGGCATTTCCGGCGGTAAAGTCGCGCTTGCGATCAATACGGACAACGCCCAAATTCAAGGGCTGAAGGGAAATGAGCACGCCGTCGTTTACGGCGGAGCGGCCTCGGCGACGGCGTTAAATTCCGTAACGACTACGAAGGATACGACTCTTACAATCTCGGGTCGCGAAACGTACGATTACAAGGGCGCAGTCATAGGAGTGAGCATCGCGATGGCCGGTACGGGAACGCAGACCTTCAGCGGGAATAATGTTGTCGTAAAGGATATTTCTGCGCTTTCGGGAACCTTGGTTTTCTCTAAAGCCCCGACGCTTAAGGGAAATATCGCCATCGCCCAAGGCGCGACGCTGAGCTTCGGCGAGTCCTTCACGTTAAATGCCGGCCACACGCTTTCCGCAATCGCGGGAACGGGCAAGTCCGGTTCCGCGAATCTGACGGGAACGCTTGTACTCAACGGCGGGACACTCGGATTTGACGCCTCGGTACTGAACGACGCGAATTCGCTTTTGTCGGCGACGCTGAACTTCGGCAAGGATTTCTCGAAGCAGGCAATCAGCTTTACGAATGAATCGCTACTCGAAATCGGCAAAACCTACAAATTGATTGACGGCAATTGGACGGGCAGATCGGCGGTCATTGCCGACTCTATGCCGGACTACCTGAAGGCGAGTACATTCGCGCCCACGGCGAACGGCTTGTCCGTTACGCTCGCTTTGTCGGACGGTTTTGCCGAATGGCAAGATAACTATAATGCGTTCTCGGCGGATAAAACCGTTTTGTTCCGTAGCTCGGAAGCCGCGAAGACTCTGAACTTCACTACGGCCGTTTCTGCGACGGGACTTCGTTTGGTTAACGGCGAATCGTATGATTTTGCCGGACAGGACGTGACTCTCAGCGGCGCGTTGAATTTGGAAAGCGGAAAGCTGACCCTGAATAATAGACTAATGGCGGCTTCTTACACGAGCGCCGGAGGGGAACTCGAAATCGGCGCAGACGGAACGCTCGTGCTGAGCAACACCCTCTCGGCATCTGCGGATTCGACTGTCGCGTTGAACAATATTTCCGGAGAAGGCTCTCTGCAGGTTAAACTCGGTACGAACTACAACAATAAATTGAAATTGGGAGAGGCCTTTGCCGGAACAACGCATGTTCTGGCGGGCAATTTGACGCTGAATGACAGTGCCTTCGGAAACACACTTCGGCTGGCCCATGGCGTAAATGCCCAAATTACTGCCGCGACGACATTCCGCGGGAATTTGGTTTTGGACGGTACGACCCAGATCCACCAGAACGGAAGCCGGACCCTTACTTTTGAAGGAAATGTGACGGGAGCGGAGGGCGTTTGGGAACGCATGGTCGGCGGCACCCTGAACCTGAACGGCAACGTTGATCTGAAAGGCTTTGTGACCGGGGCTAACGCTGCGGGATCTACCAATAATTTTAACGGTGAAACGCGCATTTCCGCCGTCACGCTCAATAAGGAAAATGTCACCGCCAACTTTAACGGGAAGGCGGCCTTGGGTACGCTTACGATCGACACGGGCAGCACTGCGGTGAATTTCAACGGCGAGGCGACCGCCGATACGCTTAACATCAACAATCCCAACGCAGTTTTGGGCGGAAGCGGAACGCTGAGCGCGAAGTCCTTTACCCATAATGTCGGTGCTGTCTTAAACTTGGACGGGCTTAGATTAAATGAAACGGAAGCGCGGACGCGCAACTGGTCCGGCAACAACACGACGACCGTTAATCTGAAAAACGGCGCAATTCTGGATACGCGGCTTTCCGATTACAGCGTCTCCGGCACGATAAATGTCGGCGGCACGGATGCTGACGGTACGATGTATGTGAACGGTCTCGTGCTTTTGCCGGAAGACGCGCAAGGCGTGAATGGCGCATTGAATGTCGCTTCCGGCGCACATTTGGTTGTCACCGGCGAAACGAGCGGAACAACGGCATCGGATTTTGTTTTGGCCGTCGGCGGTGAAAAATCGCAACTGACCGCAGGGTCCAACAAAATTAACATCAGCGGGACGTTGACTTCAAACGCCGCCATGACGCTCTACTACAAATCTGCGGATTTGACCGTTCAAAACGGCGGGCGTCTGAACCTTCTGGATGGTTTACAACTCAAGGGCGTTGCCACTAACGACTGGGTTTCCGGCGGAGTGAAAGGGAACCTGAATGTCCTCGACGGCGGGGAACTCTATGCCGCCGGCGGGACGCAGCGCTCGGAGCTTCTTGTTTCTTTGGCATCCGGCGCGACGCTCGGCGCTATCGGAGGATCCGGTAAAACCGTTACGTTCTCCAATAACATGACGATCGGCACGGCGAATTCGACCGGGACATTTACAATCGATACCGCCGCGAATACGGCGGACGCCGATTTCAATTTGTCGGGCGTCGCAACCGCCGGCGTCGTCGTTGATTTGACGGGAACACTCTCATGGCAGGGTTCGACGGCTTTAGACGTCATCGGCAACGGAACGCTCAAACACAAAAACGCATTTAATCGCGCTACGGGCATTCAGGTGCAGAAAGGCGCAACGCTCGCAGTCGATAGCTCCGCGGTGCTGACGCAAGCGACGGAGCTGAACGAAGGCGCGTTGGCCTTGGCTTCCGGTGCTTCCGTCTCGGCGGATTTGAGCGTCAATACGTCGGGAACGATTCGTGCGACGGGAAATGCTTCGCTCACGGGAACGGCGACCCTGAATGACGGTGCGCATGTGACCTACGATGTGGTATCCGGCGCGACACTCCGCTCAAGTGCGGCGCTTGCTCATTCCGGCGAACGTGCATCGCTTACGAAAAGCGGCGCGGGAACGCTTACGATTAACGATTCCGAAAAGGCCTTGGTAAATGTCAGCGCCGAAGCGGGAACGCTCAAGATTTACGGGGCGGAAAATTACCTGCTGAATGCGTTGTCGCTGGACGGGCAAAGCGTTGTCGGATTCTACAAGGATTTTGTCGATTCCGAAACGGCGGAAGCCAACCTCAATATCACGGGAGAAGCGCGCTTCGCCGCAGGTTCGCATTTGAATGCCAACCTGATCCTGTCCGGCGGATCGACGCTCGAAGTTGCGGACGGCGGGCTCTCTATGGGCAGTACGCTGACGCTGGAGCAGGGTGTCCTCTTGGGCGAGGAAATGCTGGTGCGCGCGAATGCTTTGGATGCCGGCGAAAGCCTGACGCTGTTTACGGGCGTCGATCAATTGATTCTCGGGAGCGGAGAAAATGCCAAAATGCTCAATCCGGAAAGTGATTGGGAAGGCAACGCGGATGCGAGCGCCTACTTCTCTAATTTGGCGGCAAATTCGTTCGAGCTCTACTTCACGGGAACGACCGGCAACGGCACCTTCGGGATTTTGGCGATTCCCGAGCCCTCGGCATTCGGTCTCCTCGCGGGCCTGGGAGCTCTGGCACTTGCCGGCACACGCCGGCGGCGCAGTAAGTGAACGCTTAGAGGGACTTTCCCGGGAGCGACGTACGGCAAAACCCGCATCGTCGGAGCTGTGTCGGAGCGAGTGCTTTGAATCCGTGTCGGCTGTGCCCGCTCCGCGCAAAAAATATTGCGCGGGGGTCTCCGCATCCGTAACTTTTTCCGCATGCTTAATCCCCGTTTTTTGGAAAAATTATCGATGAAAAAACAAATGTTGCTTCTTGCCGTGGGGCTCTCCGCGTTTTGCGCGGGAACGGCCGCTTTGACGGCGGCTCCGGAATCGTCCGCGTCGTCCGTAAAATTTGAATTCGCGTCGCACCCGCAGAATCCGAACGACGGGGTTTTCCTCCTGAACGGAAAGCCTTTCCAAATTCGCGGCGGAGAAATCCATCCGCAGCGCATTCCCCGTGAATACTGGGATCACCGCATCAAAATGTGTAAGGCGATGGGGCTGAATACCATCGCGTTTTACACGATGTGGAACGATTTCGAACAGCCCGACGGCTCTTTCGATTTCAAAACGGGCAATCGCGACATTGCGGCGTTTTTGCAACTCTGCCAAGACAACGGTATGTGGGTACTCTTCCGCCCCGGTCCCTACGTCTGCGGCGAATGGGATTTCGGCGGTCTTCCCGCGTACCTGCTCAAAGAAAAAGACGCAAAAATCCGCACGATTAAGGATAAAAACTTTATGAAGGCCCAGACGCGCTACTTGGAAGCGATTGCGGAAGTCGTTAAACCCTTCCGCGCCCAAAACGGCGGCCCGATTATTATGACGCAACTCGAAAACGAGCATGGCAGTTGGCCGCGCAAGGACCCGGAATACCTGCGTTGGCTGAAGGATTTTTGGACCAAGCGGGGCTTCACGCCGCTGTACATGTCCGACGGCGCCGGAGATCACTTCCTGCGCGGCATGATTTATCCGGATAAAGACGTTTGCATCGGTCTCGACCCGGGGCAAAACGACAACGCATGGAATGTCGCCAACAAATATAACCCCGGCGTTCCCGTGTTTTCTTCGGAAACGTATCCGGGCTGGCTCCGCCGCTGGGGCGAAGGCAACTGGACGCCGACAAACCTTTCCGGCAGCATCAAATGGTACATGGAAACGGGACGCTCGTTCAGCGTCTTCCCCGTTCACGGCGGCACGAATTTCGCCTTTACGGCGGGCGCGAACGACGACCCGCGCACCGGCGGCGACTATCACACCGACCTGACGAGCTACGACTACGGCTCGCCGATTAACGAGCAGGGCAATCCCACGGCGGAATATCATCAGTACCGCGAAATCATTCAAAACGGACTCAAAGGCAAAGAAAAACTGCCCCCGATTCCGAAAGCGATTCCCGCAATCGAAATCCGCGATTTCACGCCGAAGTTCTTTGCCAACCTGCGCGACAACACAGACACCTTTCCTCTCAGGAACGGCGGAAAATTCAAAGACGCACCCTACTTCGAAGCCTTTGATCAAAATCAGGGAATCGCGTTTTACCGCACGCGCCTCCCCGCCGGTGCCGCCGGAACACTCGATTTCGACGCCATCAACGACTACGCGCACCTCTACCTCGACGGCAAACTCATCGCAACCGTCGATCGCCGCATGAAAAAAGCGCCGGTCGCCGTCCCCGCACGTGAAAAAGCTGCGACCCTCGAAATTATGGTCGAAGGCATGGGCCACATCAATTACGGCCGCAAAATGGAAAGCGACCGCAAGGGCATCGTCGGCGAAGTCCGCCTCGACGGCAAGGCGCTGAAAAACTGGCGCGTCATCCCGAAAACGCTTTCGGCGGCTTCCGTCGTCAACGCCAAGAAAGCCGAAAAACAGGACAAAAATATGCCCGGCGGGCACTTCCGCGGCACCTTCAACGTCTCGAAGCCCGGCGACACCTTCCTTGATATGTCTAAATGGGGCAAGGGCGTCGTTTACGTCAACGGGCACAATCTCGGTCGCTATTGGAGCCAAACGCTCGACGGCAAGCCGGTCGGTCCGCAGTTGCGTCTGTACTGCCCGGCTCCCTTCCTGAAGCGCGGGAAAAACGTCATCGACGTCCTCGAACTCGAGCTTTCCGAGCCGCGTCCGATTCGCGGGTGCCAAGAACGCAACTACGACATGAACGGCGTAAAGACGAAAAACCTGAACAACCAATGGTAGGTAGAGAGCTTAAAGTTTAGGGCTTAATGCTTAAAGAAGAGCGCTCCTGCGAATTTGCGGGGGCGCTTTTTTGTGGCCTGTCCCATGGCGCCGCAGGCAGGTCGAATACGGATCGGTGGCGTTTCGCGGCGCCAGAGAGCGGAGGCCTGTCCGCGGGTTTCGGCAGAGCCTGCACCCGCGGTTATCCCATGTAGTGCACCTCCGGCGCACATGCCTTGAAGAGGCAATTGCGAAAGTGTTAACTGGTAG